>JBGUHM010000053.1:0-11368 GCA_045112115.1 Sodaliphilus sp.
CGTCCTTGGTCAGGAAGATGGTGTAGCTTCCGCCCACGATTTTCTTGTCGATATCCTTGGCGTTGAACATCGGTTTGTCTTTGTCGCGCTCCACCTTGTTCATCTCCACCTCGTTGCCGTCGATGGCTTCACCCACCTTGCCGGCATTTTCCTCGTTCCATTTGTCGGCGTCGTTGACCGGATCGTCCTTGTTCTCATCTTCGTCTTTCTTCTCATCCTCTTTTTCCTTGTCTTCCTCTTCCTGAGTCTTGATGTGGATGATGCCGATGGAACTGTCGGCCTGATCCTCAAGCCAGTTCTGCGCGGGAGAGCCGTTGGAGTGCCGCGAGCCTACAATCACTTGTTCGCCGTCCTTGTTGGTGAACGAGCCGGCATAAGAGATTTTGTTGCTCACCTTGTGTTCCTCGAGGTCGTACAGGCAGAGGTCCACTTGTCCGCTGCCGCTGCTTCCCGGCGGGGTGAGCAGGTAAGCGAAGAAGAAGTATCTCTTGCCGTCGATTTCCGGGCCCATGGGGATGGCGTCCTCGTTGGCTTTCAGGTTCTCTTGCTGGAATTTTATGACTTTGCCGTCGAGGTATTGTGTGACTTTCAGGTCGATTGTCCACGCCTCGCCGTTCTGCTCAAGTTCGTAAATCTTGTAGAACGGATGCGTGTCGTTGCTCAGGTAGGTCACACCCACGATGATGTCTTTCTTGCCGGTGTCCTTGCCGGGGAAACGCATGGCGTAGGCCACGGTCGCGCGGTCGGCAAGCAGGTTGTTGTCCTGCAGAGTCTTGAGGAAAATCTCGGCGCTCTGCGCGTTGTCGTTTTGCGTCACCTCGGTGGTGCTTGCCAGTTCCTTGTCGTGTTTCGATTCGGAGCTGAAGCACTTGCGCAGCGCATATATGGTGAGGAACAGCGCCAGCACTATGCCGATGATTACATAGACGGTCTTCGAACTCTGCTGCGGCTCGTCGTCGGGGTTGTGCAGCGGTGAGTCCTCGAAATCGTCGTCTTTCAAATCGGGCTTCGACGGCTTGACGGGTGCGGCAGCCTTTGCCGCGGCTTTGCGCACGGGTGAATCTTCCCAGGCGTTTTTCTGCGCGGGAGTGGCTTTGGGCTTTGGCTGCTCGCTTCTGGGCGCGGGTTGTGTGGCGTATTCATCCTCCGGCTCCGTGAAAACGGGTTTGGGCTTCTCGACACGCGACGAGATTACCTGCGGCTCGTCCACTCTGTTGCCGCATGAGGGGCAGAACGTGCTGCCTGCCGGTATTGAGTTGTGGCAGTGCGGACAGGTGTCGCTTGACTGCTGCTCGATTTTCGCACCGCAGTTGTTGCAGAATTTCGAGTTTATGGGCGCGTGGTTGCCGCACTCAGGACATTCGATATAGTTCATATAACCTATTTTTTAATGTGAATTTTCAGAATAAATCAACCGCAAAATTACTACAAAATTCGTTACCGACATAAATTTGGAACGAAAAACTTTAAAAAAGCGTGCGTTCGGCCGAAAAACGACGGCTATTTAGGGTTGTAGCCGTCGGCTTTGGCGCGCGAGCGGATATGTTCGATGCGCTTGTCAAACTCCGGGTGGGACGAGAACGCTTGTAGCCACTTGGCGTAGCGCGGCTGTTTCGACAACTGTTTCAACTTCTTCAGCGCCAAACCCATGGCCCACGGATTTTTTCCGTGCTTTTTCAGGAAGTCGTAGGCGAAGTCGTCGGCCTGCGACTCGTGGTAGCGGGAATTCTTGGCGCTCAGCGCCTCGCCGCACACATCGCCCACAAAGGTGTCGGAGAACGCGGCCCAAGTACTGCTCATGGCACCGATGGCGTCGGAGGCTGCGCTGCGTAGCAAGGCGCTGCGCCATGCCTTCTTCGAGTGTTTAAGCGCCACATGTCCTATCTCGTGTCCTATAACGCCTAAAAGTTCGTCGTCGCTGAGAACGTCCATCAGCGCCGAGAACACCCTCACGCTGCCGTCGGGGCAGGCGAACGCGTTGTAGTCGGTGGTTTTATATACCTTGAAATTGAGAGTGATGCCGTTGGCTTCGGTCATGCCTTTCGTGAGGCTGGTGAGGCGCTTGGTGTAGGCGCTTGTGGCCGGGCAGACGGTGTTCTTACGGTCCATTTCCATCACTTCCTCGTGCACCATCTCGGCCATCTCTTCGTCGGTGATGGTGGCGGCGGTGCCCGCTTTCAGCAGGCCCGACATTATTCTGCCGAACCGCGACTGCGCTGTGGCCGGTGTTGCGGTCAGAGCGAACGTCACGGCCAGCATTGTGGCAATTATGCTAATTTTTAGTTTATTATGTCTCATTTATTCGTTCTTCATAAGTTCTAATGGGCAAAGTTATAGTTTTTTTTCGAATTAATGGGTTAAAACCGCCAAAAAAGCAGCAGTAATGTAAAAAAGATGTAAATTTGCACTTTGTTAATTAGAAAAACCAAGAAATCATATGCTTAATAAGAAGACATATAGCCCGTTAATTGTTATCGCGTTGTCGTCGCTTGCTCTTTATCTGGCGGTGGGGCTGGTGGTGCGCATTGTGTTGTGCTGCTTTCTGCCCGAAGGTGCCTCGATTACAGCAGGCGAACTGGCGAAGGCCATCGCCTTGGGCGTGGTGAACGACCTGGCGATGGGCGCCGTGCTCCTGTCGCCGCTGCTGCTCGTGGGGCTTGGGCTCAACGAGTGGAAATACCGCCGTCCTGTGGCACTTTCGATTCTGGCCTTGCTTGCGCTGGCTGTGTGTTATGCCTTTTATCCCCACTCGTTGTTTCATCAATATGGCGGTGTGGTGCCGTTGATAGCACAGATTCTGCTGATTTACAAGCTGCTGAGTTTTGCAATCCGCTTTTTCGTGCCCCGCGTGCGATTGCCGTGGCGCAAGATATCGCTGTGGCTGCTTTGGGCTTTGTATGTGTTCATCTTCCTGTTCAACGGTGTGGGCGAGTTTTTCTTCTGGGACGAGTTCGGCGTGCGCTACAACTTCATCGCTGTCGACTATCTCGTCTATACCAACGAGGTGGTGGGAAACATCCTGGAGTCCTACTCGATTGTGCCGTTCATGTTGGCGATTGTTGTGCTCACTGTGGCTTTTATCGCGCTGTGCTACCGCCGCTGGCCGTGGAGGCTGAGCGATATCTACGACGGAATCAGGCACTTCCTGGCGCGCTATGCGCTGGCTATTGTTGCCGTGGCTGTGTCGCTGCTCTATTTGGGCCATGTGTCACCCAGGCTTGAGGGTAACAACTTGTGTGCCAACCAGCTGCAGCAGAATGGCGCCTACGATTTCTTCACGGCATTCAGCAGCAGTACGCTCGATTACAACCAATTCTACGCGCTGATTCCTGAGACCCAATGCCGCGAACGCTATCGCCAGCTATGCCGTATGGACAGCCGCGGGTTGAACACCTTCGCGAGCGACACAGCGATGACGCGATGCAACATTGTGCTGATTACGGTCGAGAGTCTCAGTTCGTCGTTTATGACGGCTTATGGCAGCGACGAAGATTTGACTCCCACCCTCGACGCGCTCATCCCGCGCAGTCTCGTCTTCGACAATATGTACGCCGTGGGCAACCGCACCGTGCGCGGCCTCGAAGCATTGTCGCTGTGCATACCGCCGTGCGCCGGCGAGAGTGTCGTCAAGCGCAAGCGCAACAGCGCCGGCGGTCGTTCGGTGGGCGATCTTTTTGCACGTGAAGGCTACAAAACGCGTTTCATCTATGGTGGAGACAGTTATTTCGACAATATGGGCGATTATTTCTCGCACAATGGCTACGAGGTGACCGACCGCAAGAATTTCCTCAAGTCAGAAATCTCGTTCGCCAACATTTGGGGAGTGTGTGACGAAGACCTCTACAGCAAAGCGCTTAAAGTGTTCGACGACGATGCCGCCGCCGGACGCCCGTTCTTCGCACAGCTCATGACGGTGAGCAACCACCGGCCGTTCACCTATCCCGACGGAAAGGTGAAAGTGGGCGACGACCCGCAGACACGCGCCGGCGCGGTGAAGTACAGCGACTATGCCATCGGGCAGTTCCTGCGCCAGGCCTCGAGCAAACCGTGGTTCGACAACACGGTTTTCGTAATTGTCGCCGACCATCAGGCCTCCAGTGCCGGAAAGACGTCGATTCCCGTTAACCGATACCATATTCCGTGTATCGTATATGCGCCGAAACTTATAGAGCCGCGACGAGTCGATGTGCTATGCTCGCAGATCGATATCGTACCCACGCTGCTCGCTTTGCTCAACTACAGCGGCACCACCACCTTCGCCGGACAGGATGTGCTCTCGCCCGACTACCGCCCGCGGGCCATGATGGCAACCTACCAGGATCTCGGCTATATCGAGGACAATGTGCTCACAGTGCTCTCGCCAGTGCGAAAGGTAGTGCAGTATAAAGTGGACTACGACGGCGTCGACTACCAGACTGGCAAACAGATGACGACCATCAACAAAACCGCCCAACTCAATGCCCAAGCCTACTACCAGTGGGCCAACCTCTATTACATGAAGTAAACGCCCCCCTAATCTGTGGTCGACTGACCGCCGCCCGACTGGCCGCCGCTCACCGCCCGTCTGGCCGCTGGTCACACGCATCGGCTAGCCCCCGTGCGACTGTTCCAAAAGCGAAAATGAAGAAAAAAAGAACCGTCCCTTTTTCTTCACTTTCACACTTTCACAAGTTATGCGATATTTCACTGCATATTACGGCAGTGAAGAAAAAAGAACCGTCCCTTTTTCTTCACTTTTGCGTCCCTTTTTCTTTATTTTTTTGCCTGGAATTGACATGGGTAAAGAAAAAGAGGCCGGCAGTCGTTGACTGTCAGCCTCTTAAGGTGCCCAAGAAAGGACTCGAACCTTCACGCCTCGCGGCACACGCACCTGAAACGTGCGCGTCTACCAATTCCGCCACTTGGGCATTGATTTTGCGCATTTCTTTCGATTTGCGACTGCAAAGGTACAACATTTTTTTGAATGGGCAAGCAATTTGGGTGTTTTTTTTGAAAAAAGTAGTAACTTTGCAGCGTCAAATGACCGAAATGGGTGATTTAGGCGTTTAAAAACTTATAAGATGGAGAAAGAAAAAGACCCAAACGCTGTGCCGCAGAGCGACGACCGCCGCGTGATTGACCAAGCGGCCAGCGAGGAATACAAATACGGATTTGTCACCGATGTCGACACCGAGATGCTGCCAAAAGGCTTGAACGAGCAGGTGGTCAGAGAAATCAGCCGCTTGAAGAACGAGCCCGAATGGCTGCTGGAGTTCCGATTGAAAGCCTACCGCCACTGGGAAAAACTGCCTATGCCTCGTTGGGGCAAGGTGAATATGCCGGACATCGACTTCCAGGCCATCAGCTATTTCGCCGCGCCGAAGAAGAAAACGTCAGACAGTGGCGAAATCGACCCGGAGCTCAAGCGAACGTTCGACAAGCTCGGCATTCCGCTCGAGGAGCGACTGCGCCTGAGCGGCATGGCTGTCGACGCTATCATGGACAGCGTGAGCGTCACCACTACCTATCGCGAGCGCCTGGCCGAGAAGGGCATCATCTTTTGCTCAATCAGCGAGGCGGTGAAGGACTACCCCGACCTGGTGCGCCGTTACCTGGGCAGCGTGGTTCCGCACACCGACAACTATTTCGCGGCGCTCAACTCGGCGGTGTTCAGCGACGGCTCGTTTGTCTACATTCCTAAAGGCGTCCGCTGCCCGATGGAACTGTCGTCGTATTTCCGCATCAACGCGGCGCAGACGGGGCAGTTTGAGCGTACGCTCATCGTGGCCGACGACGACAGCTATGTGTCCTACCTCGAGGGCTGTACGGCGCCTATGCGCGACGAGAACCAACTGCATGCCGCTATCGTCGAGATTGTGGTCGAGAGCGGTGCCGAGGTGAAATACAGCACTGTGCAGAACTGGTATCCAGGCGACAAAGACGGGCGCGGCGGAATCTACAATCTGGTCACCAAACGCGGACTGTGCCGCGGCGACCACAGCAAACTCTCCTGGACGCAGGTCGAGACAGGTTCGGCTATCACTTGGAAATATCCGAGCTGCGTGCTGCGCGGCGAGGGCAGCGTGGGCGAATTCTACAGCGTGGCGCTCACGCGCAACTACCAGATGGCCGACACCGGCACGAAGATGATTCACCTGGGCCGCAACACTCGTTCGACAATCGTGTCGAAGGGCATAAGTGCCGGACACAGCGAGAATTCCTACCGCGGAATGGTGAAAGTGGCGCCGAAGGCCACCGGTTGCCGCAACTACACCCAGTGCGACAGTCTGCTGCTGTCGTCGACCAGCGGTGCCCACACTTTCCCCGTGATCGAGGTTGGCAACGACTCCAGCATCGTCGAGCACGAGGCCACCACGAGCAAAATCAACGAAGACCAGATTTTCTACTGCAACCAGCGCGGCATCTCCACCGAGGACGCCGTGGGACTCATCGTAAACGGCTACGCCAAGGAGGTGATGGCAAAGCTCCCGATGGAGTTTGCCGTCGAAGCCCAGAAGCTGCTCCAAGTCTCCCTCGAGGGCAGCGTCGGATAAGTTTTCAAGACATTCATTCAAGACATAAGAACAAAAGGCATTAGCTGGAATTCAAGAACATAAGTTTTATTATGGAAATTGAACAATTAACATCAAAGGTTATCGATGTGGCAATGGCAGTCAGGAAGAAATTGCCTGGCTATCTTTGCTCGAGAATAACCGATATAAAGAATAAATTCTTATGTTCTTATGTCAAAAGTTCTGAGTAAAAGTAATATAAAGATATGCTGAAAATAAAAGATTTACATGCCTCGATTGAAGGCAAGGAGATTTTGAAAGGCGTCGACCTCGAGGTCAACGCGGGTGAGGTGCACGCCATCATGGGACCCAACGGCAGCGGCAAGAGCACGCTCAGCGCCGTGCTCACGGGGCATCCGGCCTATACCGTGACCGGCGGCGAGGTTGAGTTCTGCGGAAAAGACCTGCTGGCGCTTTCGCCCGAAGACCGCGCCCATGAGGGCCTGTTCCTCAGTTTCCAGTATCCGGTGGAGATTCCGGGCGTGTCGATGGTGAACTTCATGCGCACGGCCATCAACGAGAAACGCAAATATCACGGACAAGAGCCGCTGAGCGCCAGCGAGTTCCTGAAGTTGATGCGCGAGAAGCGAGCCATCGTAGAACTCGACAACAAGCTTGCGTCGCGCGCCGTGAACGAGGGCTTCTCGGGCGGTGAGAAAAAACGAAACGAGATTTTCCAGATGGCAATGCTCGAACCGCGCTTGGCGATTCTCGACGAGACCGACAGCGGTCTCGACATCGACGCCCTGCGCGTGGTGGCAAGCGGCGTGAACCAGCTCAAGAGCAAGGACAATGCCACCATCGTCATCACCCACTACCAACGCCTGCTCGACTACATCAAACCCGATGTGGTGCATGTGCTCTACAAGGGACGGATTGTGCGTACGGGCGGTCCGGAACTGGCGCTTGAACTCGAAGAGAAAGGTTACGACTGGCTGAAAGACTGATACACCTATGAAGCAGTTTATTGAATTATACGAGCAGCAGCGACAGGCGTTGGAGAAGAACGCCCCGCAGCCATTGAACCGGTGCCGAGAACAGGCCTGCCGGCGGTTGCGTGAGATGGAACTGCCGCGCAAAGGCAGTGAGAACTACGAGGCCACCGACCTGGCCGACGTGCTGTCGCCCGACTATGGCGTGAACCTCAACCGCGTGCGTTTCCCGCTGTCGGAGCGCATTGCCGGCTTCAGTTGCGCCCTGCCCTCGCTGACAGTCTCTCCTTATTATATAGTCAACGACATCTTCCACGCACCGGGTAAGGCCGACCTGCCCGAAGGCGTGATTGTCGCCTCGCTGTCGCAGGCCGCGCAGTCTCACCCGGAACTGCTCGAGCGCTATTACGACTCGCTGGCGGGAAAAAACGACAACCCGGTGAGCCTGCTCAACACCATGCTGGCGCAGGACGGAGTGCTGGTGTATGTGCCGCAGGGAGTGAAGCTGGAGCGACCTCTGCAATTCATCAACGTGTTCAATGCCACGGCGTCGATTATGGCCCTGCGGCGTGTGCTGGTGGTACTCGAGCGCGATGCTCAAGCCGCCATACTCACCTGCGACCACACCATCGACGCAGCGCGTGAGTACCTCAGCGTACAGACCATCGAACTGATTCTCGACGAGGGCGCGTCGCTGGAATACTACGATATGGAGGAAAGCAGTCGGCTGACGAGGCGGCTGTCGGCACTTTATGCTCGGCAGGCACATGGCAGCAATCTGCTTATCGATGGCATAACGCTGTCAAACGGGCTGACACGCAACGACTTCAGTATCGATGTGGACGGTGAGCGATGCGAGACACGCCTGCTGGGAATGGCAATAGGAAGCGATAGCCAGCACATCGACAACCATACTCACCTGAGCCACAACGCTCCGCGGTGCAACAGCCACGAGATGTTCAAATACTCGCTCGACGACGAGGCGGTAGGAGCATTTGCCGGGAAAATCCTCGTGCAGCCCGACTGTCCGGGAGTCGACGCCTACCAAGGCAACCGCAACCTTTGCGGATCGCCGACAGCGAAGATGTACACCAAGCCGCAGCTTGAGATTTACACCGACGACGTGAAATGCGCACACGGCGCTACCGTCGGTCAACTCGACCAGGAGGCACTGTTCTACATGCGGCAGCGCGGTATCTCGCTTGATGCCGCCCGGACATTGCTCAAGCAGGCGTTTATGAGCGACGTTATCGACGGTGTACAGTTGGTGTCGCTGCGCGAGCGGCTGCGACATCTCGTCGAGCAACGCTTCCTCGGTGACGCCGCCCTGTGCAACACGTGCCGGCTAAACAAATAGCCGTTGTCTTGCCGGCCCTATTACGAGAAATAGTTTAACCGTTAATCAAAATAAGTGATTAGAAATGAAAAATTTAAAGAAATTATCTGTTCTGTTTGTTAGTTGCGTTCTCATGGGAATGTCGCTCGTGTCGTGCGGCGACGATGAGCCCATTATTTCAAGAAATGTTGAGAAAACCGAGTTGACATCTCCTCTTTTCTTGTTCGAGAAACCAAGCACCGACCTGGCTTCTACTATTGTCAAAGGCTTCACGTTCTGGTCGTTTACCGACGATAAGGCGGCCGAGTGCTCAATTGTGTATGTTTCCGGCAAGCCGCATCTTCGTTGCAATAAGTATGTGGATAGCTGGAGTATCGGCGACGGGAAAATCACCCTCGGTAGCAACAGCTCTTCTTTTATCAAAGGTGACGCATTGGGTGTCAAGGCGTATATAATGGGCACAACCATTTATTTCGCATCCAACATGACTGTCGCAGGACTTAAGGCCGAGGACTTGTTCACTAAGGGATATACCAAGGATCAGCTTTGGAAGATAATCGACAAAGCCAAAGCCGAAGGACAGCCAGTCCTCCTCAGCAAAGAATAACCTCAGGCAATCGCTGTCTGATGGCTGAAAACTGAATAACGACCGGTTGGAAACCCCAATCGGTCGTTTTAAGTCCGTTCGCCCCAACTGGTCCAAAAGCGAAAATGAAGAAAAAAGAACCGTCCCTTTTTCTTCACTTTTCGCCAAATTTCATATAAATTTAGTGATTATAATCCCCAAATTTTAAAGAATTTGGGGATTTGATGGATAAAGCGCCGTCCTTTTGTCTTCACTCTGATGCTTGGAGTTGGAATAAAATGGCCGATTAGAGTCAGGACCCAATCGGCTGCTTTTTACTGAACTACATGATTTTATTTGGAAAAGCTAAATGATAAACGAATAGGATTCGCCTGCTTGGCCGCTTCCGCCTGCTCGCCTCAACTGGTCCAAAACGGAAAATGAAGAAAAAAGAACCGTCCCTTTTTCTTCACTTTTTCCCAAGTTCGGGTTGTGCTTTAATAGCTAGCGGAGGGAAAAAGAGGGCGGTCGACATTGGTCGGCCGCCCTCGGTGTGGGTATTTGAGCGCTGCACGGGGCAGCGTTCAGCAGTTCAGATTATTGCAGAGTTAAGGTTGCAACATATTCGCCCTTGCAGACGAGCTTGAGGCTGACCTTGTAGGTTCCGGCGGTTACGGTGATGTTCTCGCCGTTCTCAACGAGGTTGTTGAGCGCGCCGCCCCAGTTGATGTCCCAACCATTGTTTGCGCGGAACTTGATTGTGCCTGCGGTGAGTGTCACAACACCTTCCCAAGCGCCGGTAGCGCTGTTGTAGGTGAGCTGGGTATCGCTGTCCCAGCCGCCAGGAGTGGCGTCACCGATGATACCAATTCTGGCGATGGTGGTCACACCGTAACTCATGTTGTTGAGGTTGGCGGTGACATAAACCATGCCGCTGGCTGCGATGTTGGCGCCGCCGCTGGCGAGAGTGCCATTTGTGCCGCCCCAGTTGGTAGCCCAGCTGCCGGCGTCTTTCTGGAACTTGAACTGGCCGCTGTTGCCTGCATCGAACACACCGCTGAAGTTCTTCTCATCCTTAACCGAAGCGACCTTTGCGCCATCAGTGCTACCAGTCCAGCTGTTCATGGTGCCGGCTATATAGAGATAGTCATAGTCGGTCGAGACCACGGGCTCCTCGCCGTCGGTGACGAAGGTCCAGGTCTGGTCGCTGGTGTTGATGCTGATGGTGAGCGTGGTGGCATTCCACGAGCTGGGCAGGCACCAAGCCTGACCGTTTACAACGTAGGTGCCGGTTTCGGCAAACATGCCGTCGGTGGGAGCACCGATGAGTCCTGCATTCCAGAAGTCGCCCGAGTCGTAAGCTGCTGCGGGAGCAATCTTGAACCAGAAGTCACCGCTGACGGACACCTGAATTGAGTAGACGTTGGGGTCGGTAGCGCTCTGGGTCAGGGGGTAGCTCTTGTCGGTGTCGCTCCAGTCGTTGAAAGAACCAACCAGATAGAATCCTTCAGAGGGTTGTACTGGAGTCATCTCGCCGTTGATGACGAGTCCCATGTTCTCGAGATCGAGGGTGAGCTCATAACTGCCGGCAGGAACCTTGAAGGCATGATAGTTATCCTTCGTGAGGCTCAAAGTGGTTCCCAGCTGCTCGGCGGTAACCACGAAGTCGCCGTCGCTCACAGCACCGAAGCGGTAGCTGGCAATGCCATCCCAATCATCGGCGGTCTCAGCGAGCTTGGTGGTGAAGCTGAAGTAACTATCAGATTCGGCCTCAAACGAGGCGGTGTAGACCTTGCTAACTTCGTCATAGGTCATCTTCAGACCGTTGTTGGTAGCCCAGCCGCCTGCGGGTTCACCCAAAATCCATACATCGGCGATGGTAACAGGCTCGGGAGCTATTTCGCCGGTGATCACGGCTTCCATGTTTTCGAGGTCGACGGTTACGGTGTATGCACCAGCCTTGGCGTAGAAGGCGTTGTTGCCG
>JBGUHM010000054.1:0-16743 GCA_045112115.1 Sodaliphilus sp.
TCCCAACCATGCCGACTACACCTACGAGGCTAAATACGGCATCCGCGACCATCGCGGCGGTGGACGCGCCTCGTCTCGAGAGACGGCGGTAAGGGTCGTCGCCGGAGCATTCGCCATGCAGGCACTTGAGCGGCTCGGCATCAAAATCACAGCCTACACCACATGCATAGGCGAGGTGGCTCTGAATGCCACCGATGCGCTGGACTTGTCTGCAATCGACAACAACGCCGTCCGATGTCCAAACACTGACGCGGCCTCCCGAATGCAAGATGCCATACGTCAAGCAAAAGCAGCGGGCGACACTCTCGGCGGCATTGTTCGATGCACGGTCGACGGCGTGCCCGCAGGTCTCGGCGAGCCGGTGTTCGGCAAACTCACTGCAACACTGGCACAAGCCATGATGAGCATTCCTGCTGCCAAAGGGATTGAGTTTGGCGACGGATTCGCCATCGCAACTCGTTGTGGGTCAGAGGTTATAGACGAATTTGCCTTTGTAAATGGTAAAATCACAACAATGGCTAATCATAGCGGAGGAATCCAAGGTGGCATCTCAAACGGCGCTCAAATTGTCATGAACGTGGCATTCAAACCCGTGGCTACTCTGATGCGAGCCACATCTACAGTGAACCGTAAAGGCGAGGCTGTCACACTGCCTGCAAGAGGCCGTCACGATGTCTGCGTGGTACCCCGTGCCATACCAGTAGTTGAAGCAATGGCCGCCATTACAATCTTGGATAACTACTTGTTACACAAAAGTGTTACTCTTTAAAGTTGCGATTCAACTTTAACCATGTTGACGATGCGACTGCGATACAGCGAACTCCTGACCGAAGTGTTCGGAAGCAAGGTGAGAAAGCTCAACATCGACGCCGGTTTCACCTGCCCCAACCGCGATGGCACTCTCGGACGCGGAGGCTGCATCTACTGCAATAACGCCGCTTTCATCCCGGGCGCCGTGGCCTCTCCCACCATCTCGGTCGCCGAACAGATTGAACGCGGCAAACTATTCTACAGCCACAAACCTACCAGCGGGAAATATGTGGCATATTTCCAGGCGTTCACCGGCACCTACGCCCCTGTCGACCGACTCGAAGCCCTGTACCACCAGGCCCTCTCATGCCCCGACGTTGTGGGACTGATAATAAGCACACGTCCCGACTGTGTGTCAGACGAAGTGCTCAATCTCCTTACCCGTATCAACAGCGAAACGGCGCCCGTGATGGTGGAATACGGCGTCGAGACCACCCACGACGAAACACTGCTGGCACTCAACCGTTGTCACAGCTGGACAACAGCCGCCGATGCAATTCGACGAACAGCCGAAGCAGGTATCGCATGCGGCGCGCACCTGATACTTGGACTTCCCGGAGAAGACGAAGCGATGATGCGTCTGACAGTGGAGCGGGTGTGCTTGCTGCCGGTGCGGGCGTTGAAATTCCACCAGCTGCAAGTGTTACGGGGAACGCGTCTTGCCAAAATGTGGCAAGAAGGCCGAGTGAAACTGCCGTCGTTCACCGCCGAAGAATATGCCGCTCTATGCCGGCGTCTCGATGCGGTGATTCCGGCTAACATAGCCGTAGAGCGATGGGTTGCCACGGCGCCCGCCAAGATATTGCTGCACCCGCGCTGGGACTTGAAACCGTCACTATTCGAAAATATGTTACAGATATGAATACCGCCAAAGAAATAATAGATATAATGGAAGCGATGGCCGATGAACGCCAGCGCGACAATCTGATGCGTTTTTTCAAGACCGGCAAAGGAGAATACGGCGAAGGCGATCAGTTTCTCGGTATAAAAGTGCCACAGACAAGAAGCGTTGTCAAACGAGCTAAAGAACTACCGCTCGACGAGGCGGTAACGCTGCTATGCAGCCCGTGGCACGAAGTAAGGCTCTGCGGTTTCCTCATCCTTGTGGACCGTTTCGAAGCGCTCGCCAAGAAACGAATCGTTGACACCGACGCAGCTATCGATGGACGTGACCGTATCGTCTGCCATTACCTCGCGAACGCACACCGCGCCAACAACTGGGACCTGGTCGACCTCTCGGCACCGAAAATCATAGGTCACTGGCTGATGCTGCCTTCGCGTCTGGGCGACATGAACTACAAGTTGTCGATACTCGACAATCTCTCGGACAGCGACAACCTTTGGCTGCAACGCATCAGCATTGTGAGCACGTGGAAAACCATTCAGATGGGTGATGCAAGCTTTTGCCTGCGTCAGGCCGAACGGCTCCTACACCATCCTCACGACCTCATGCACAAAGCTGTAGGATGGATGCTGCGCGAGATGGGTAAACGCGTCAGCACCGACCTGCTGCGCGATTTTCTCGACAGGCACGCACACGAGATGCCACGAACTGCGCTACGCTACGCACTGGAGCATTTCAACGCCGACGAACGCCGGCATTACATGGAAAAGTAAACCTATAAAAAGAGACAATCCCTGGCCATCGTCGTGACTGACCAAGGACTTCATTAGTGGCGGGGGCTGGATTCGAACCAACGACCTCTGGGTTATCAGCCCAACGAGCTACCACTGCTCCACCCCGCGATTTCTCATTTTTGCGGTGCAAAGGTACTACAATTTTTCGAACTGTCAAGTATTTTTTCAAAAAAAATGCATTTTTCACCACTTTTTTAACATTTCAAGCAGCAATTAAACCTTTATACAGCCTAAATGTCTAAAAAAGTGAACCAAATTTACAACATATTATGGCTAAAACATTACATAATCTCACATTCTCTTTTTTCGCGACAGTTATAGCGCTGATGTGCTCGCCTAATGCCTCCGCTGTCGACTTCTCCAACGAAAAGCTCAATTACGAGATTGTATATCACTGGGGAGTGATTTGGAAACATGCCGGCGACGCCACTTTGAGCATCCACAAGAGCGGCAACGGATATAATGCCATGCTTGTGGGCAAAACTCGTTCGTGGGCCGACAAAATCTACCCTGTCCGAGACACTCTCAAGAGCACTCTCAACGGAAAACTACAGCCTACTCGCTACCAGAAACTCACTCACGAGAAAGATTACTATGCTCGCGACGTAGTCGACTTCTCGCGTGCCGGTGGCAAAACGACCGGCAAGGGTGTGCGATACCGTCCCAAACAAGCAGCCGCCACAGTTTCCCTCAGCGCCAACGGCGACGCTTACGACATGCTCAGCGTGTTCTATAAGTTGCGCAGCCTCAATTTCGACACAATGGCAAAGGGTACGAAGAAAACGACATCGATCTTCAGCGGGAAGCGTAAGGAAACACTCACCATCACTTTCCACGGCCAGAAGTCTATCGAACTGCGCGACAAGTCAAGACACATTGCACACTACGTCTCATTCAGCTTCACCACCGACAGCGGCAAGAAGTCGTCGGACGCCATCACTGCCTACCTGTCAACCGACTCGAGGCACATCCCCCTCATGATAGTGGGTAAACTCCCCGTGGGCGAGGTGAAGGTATTCTACAAGAAATAATGCGGCGCTTCATTGCGATACATCTACCATGGGCGGCTTTCGGGCCGTCCATGTTTTTTCCGGCTTTATGCTTGCATTTTCCGTATAAAACCACTACCTTTGCGCTTTCTATCAGTATAAACCTAAACAGAATCAACATATGAGAAACCTAATAATCATCCTCTCGTTGGCGATTGCGGCGGCATGCTCCAACGCCTCCACCAGCTGGAAAGAGAACTACGGCATCGACCCTGAGTGCAACAACCCGGTGTTCATTCAGCCCAGCCACACGGTGCCCGGCGGACGAGTCCATGGGGCCGGCATCGAGATGGACGACGGCAAAGCATATCGCAACAACTACATTTCATTCAGCACCGAGTACCACTACGCTCCCAAAATTTCACTCTCGAAAGAAGAAGTGGCACAAATGAGAAGCATCATCGGCGTAGCTAATTTACCCAACATTCTAAAATTCAGTGTCAAGCCCCTTAACGGATGCCAGGCTGTGGTCATATACCGCGACTACAGAGCATACCGCGACCAGCCCAACGCCGGACAGGTGATGGCCACTTTCGACGAACATGGGAAAGTAATCGATATTATGACAATGGGACAGTTCTACGATATCGAGGAAATATTCACCCGCGGTCAGAACGATAAGTTCACAGCCAAGCCCAACAGCGGCGGGCGCACCCTCAAATATGGCACCACTCCAAACTCGTTCACTATCAGCACACAAAATTCTTGGAACAGTGCTCCCAAAAACGAATACCAGCAATGGAAAGAGGTGCGTGAATACATCATCACCGACGACGGACATTTCGTGCTCAAAGAAGTGAAAGAAGACAACCGTCCGCCGCTGGACAACAACACAGCCTGGGCCCTGCAGCAGGCCATGCTCATGCCAGCCAGCGCCACCGCAGCCGCACTCGACTCGCTCGAGGCAATTGCCGTGAAAGTCAAGGGCGATACGCTTCTCGAACAGAAATACCAACGTGTGGCCACTCAGTGCTTCTTCCGAAACCGCACGGCATATCTCACGTGGGCTTACAGACATCAAGACAGCCCGCTCGCCAAGGATGTTAAAGCGCTATGCCGTAGTTTCTACACGCCGGATAACCCCGACGACTCTTTGGTATGGGATATCACCAATATCACCGACGAAAAGGCAAAACGTTTCTGGCAGGACAAACTGCAAACAACGCTCGGCAAATAGACTATGGGCCGCATTCAGGGGCAATGGCTGCCTACCACAGCCAAGGAAATTGAACATCTGGGATGGGATCACATCGACGTGATTCTCTTCACCGGTGACGCCTACATCGACCACCCGTCGATGGGAGCCGCCGTCATTGGGCGAGTGCTCGAAGCCCACGGTTATAACGTGGCAATAGTTCCGCAGCCGAACTGGCGCGACGACCTGCGTGATTTCCGCAAACTGGGCCGCCCGCGTCTCTTTTTCGGCGTTCACGCCGGTGCTATGGACTCGATGGTGAACCATTACACAGCCAACCGACGACGTCGCAGCGACGACGCCTACACTCCCGACGCACGTGCCGGTGCACGGCCCGATTACCCAACCATCGTCTACAGCGAATGCCTGAAACGTCTCTTCCCCGACGTACCTGTGGTGGCAGGAGGCATAGAGGCCTCGCTGCGCCGACTCGCCCACTACGACTACTGGCAGGACCGTCTGCGACCCTCGATACTCATCGACTCTCCAGCCGACATCCTCGTCTACGGCATGGGCGAGAAACCCATCGTTCAAATTGCCGACCAGTTGAGCGAAGGCAAGAGCGTCGACCAACTCACCGATATACCGCAGACCGTGGTGAGGATGCCACTCAGCGCCATACCCGACCGTGAGTCCGACGACATCGTACTCCATAGTTTCGAGCGCTGCGTGAAGGAAAAACGGTGCCAGGCCGAGAATTTCCGACACATCGAGGTGGAAAGCAATCTTTGGAACGGTCACACCCTCTGGCAAGCCACCGGCGACATCGCGGTGAAAGTGAACCGCACCAATCCCCCGCTGACCACCGAGGAAATCGATGCGTCGTTCGACCTTCCCTACACTCGTCTACCCCACCCTCGCTACCGGGGCAAGCGCATTCCGGCATACGAGATGATACGCCACTCGGTGACTATGCATCGCGGATGTTTCGGCGGCTGCGCTTTCTGCACCATCAGCGCACATCAAGGCAAATTCATCGCCTCACGTTCGAAAGCCTCGATTCTACGCGAAGTGAGGCAGATTGTCGAAATGGAGGATTTCAAGGGATACATAAGCGACCTCGGCGGACCCAGCGCCAACATGTACCGCATGCGCGGTAAAGACCTCGAGCGGTGCAAGAAATGTGCCCGTCCGTCGTGTCTGCATCCCAAGCCGTGCTCCAATCTCAATACCTCACATGCCGCGCTGCTCGACATCTACCACGCAGTCGATGCCATGCCCGAGGTAAAGAAATCTTTTGTGGGAAGCGGCGTGCGTTACGACCTGTCGATGCACCGAACGGGAGACCCCGCGGTCGACAAGGTGAACGCGCGTTTCAACGAGGAGCTAATCAAGGACCACGTTTCCGGCCGACTCAAGGTGGCTCCAGAACACACCAGCGACGATGTGCTGATGATGATGCGAAAACCGTCGTTCGAACTATTCCGACGCTTCAATGCACTCTTCGAACGCGTCAACCGGAAGTACAACCTGCGGCAGCAACTCATCCCCTACTTCATATCGTCGCATCCGGCATGCCGCGAGGAAGACATGGCCGAACTCGCAGCTATCACACGAGAGCTGAATTTCCGCCTCGAGCAGGTCCAGGACTTCACCCCTACGCCCATGACGGTGTCGACCGAGGCATTCTACACAGGCTTGCACCCCTACACGCTACAGCCGGTGTTCACGGCCCGCACTCGAGAAGAGAAGCTGGCTCAGAGACGTTATTTCTTCTGGTACGACAAAAATTACCGCCGGGAAATAATGAACGCACTGCGAAGACTCCACCGGCCCGACCTTATCGCACGACTCTACCGATGACGTTTTTTGCGCCCGAATGAAATATTTCAGCGTTTTACACGTTATAAATTAATAATAATATAGATTAATTTCAACTACAAGATATGAAGAAGCTTTTTATCCTCACCGCAATCATTCTGAGTGCACTGAGCGCTCGCGCGCTTAATATCACCATTTCGGCAGGACAGTTGCAGGCACATGTGAGCGATCTCAACATCACCGAGCTCAAGATTTCGGGCGCCATCAACGCCGTGGACATCGAGTTTATCAACACCTCACTCACCAAACTTCAAACGCTCGACATCTCCGGAGCGCAAATAGTGAACTACACAACAACATCGCCCGACGGTATTGTCACCTACAAGGCGAACACGATACCACGATACGGCCTGTTCATGAACAAGAGCATAGTCACTATCGTTATGCCCAGAGGATTGAAAGTGGTTGGCGACGGTGCCTTTGCTGGTTGCGAGAAATTGAAAAACATCACATGGCCCACAGCCCTCGACTCAATAGGTGTTGGGGCTTTCAACTCATGCAAGGCGCTCGCAACACTCGTGCTGCCTTCAACGGTGCGCAAAATCGGCGTACACGCCTTCTCGCGTTCCGCTCTCAAGACAGTAACTATTCTTCCCAACAGCAGCTTTTCTATTAGTCAGCAGGCGTTACTCGATTGCCGACAGTTGACAACTCTGCGCTTGGGACCGAACGTGGCCGCCATCGAAGCCGAAGCTTTCGCTGGCTGCACGGCTCTGTTGGCTCCCACCATCGACTCGGGAAGCAACCTACGCGTTGTCGAGGCTTCGGCATTTGAGGGTAGCGGTGTTAAGTCGCTCGATTTCCTGGCCGAGACTGGTGTCACCAATCTGGGTAACTGGGCTTTCGCCTCGAGCGGACTCACCAGTGCGTCAGTTCCGGCCTCTGTCACCGAGACAGGCGACGGACTTCTGTTCAACAACCCCAATTTACAGTCGTTCTCCTACAGAGGTCAGCAGATTCCGGCTATGTTTGCCGCACTCGACCGGCAGGCCAACCTCTCCACAGCCATCGGCCCTAACGTCACGCACATAGGTGCGTACGCCTTCTACAACAATACCGCCACTACAGATATGACCATTCCCGCCAACGTACGATTCATTGGCGACCGCGCAATGGCTGGAATGACCGGACTGCAGTCACTAACCGCCGATCCCATGCAAGTGCCCTCCTTGGGAGAGAACGTCTGGGAAGGCGTAGTACAACGCAATGTAACACTTACTGTCGACCAAAGTGTCGTGGATGACTACAGCAACACTCCGCAATGGATGGAATTCACAATCAAAGGCGGAGGACTGCTGGGCGACGTCAACCTCGACGGACATGTCAACGTGGGCGACGTGGCTGCCATCTATTCTGTGATTCTCGGAATCAGTATGGAGCACGAATCAAGGGCAAACATCAACGGCGACAACATTATCAACGTAGCCGACGTCTCGGCTGAATACATTATCCTGATTACGGGTAACAGCCCTGCACCGGCGGCTTACATGGCAAAACTGGGTGACAACAACGACAACTTGCAGGCCAACGACATCGACTTAACAGCAGGACACGAGGCTGTGCTCGTAATTACTCTTGATAACGAAACAGCCTATAACGCATTCCAAATGGATATCGATATGCCGCGCGGACTTTCCGTGACCGATGTCACTCTCGCTGAACGAACTCAGGCAATGACTCTCGGTTTCCGCGAAATATCTGACGGTCTGACACGCGTTGTGGCCTACAACGAGCAACCGGTACTCGAGAGCGGTAGTGGTGCGATGCTTCTGGTAACCGTCACCGCCGACAACGACTTCAACGGCGACGACCTCATCAGCCTACGCGACATCCTGCTCGTTGAGCAAGACGTCACATGCCACTACCTCGACCAAATCAACATCAACGCTACGGCCACTACCGGAATCAAGAATGTAACCGACGACTTGCAGCAAGGACCGGTCGACGTATACAACATCCAAGGTCAGCTGCTGCGCCGTCAGGTCGATCCGGCTCACGCCACCGAAGGCCTGCCAAGCGGCATCTACATCGTGGGTGGAAAGAAAGTAATCATCTAAACGATATAGTCATGAAACTCAAAAACATTCTCGTGATTGCAGCGATGACGATAGCATTAGCCGCGCAGGCAAAGCTCGGCTCGCTGAACGCTGTCTATGCGTCATTCGACCTTCAGTCGCTCCAACCCGAAGACAAGGCGCTGTACGACAAAGCCATGGAGATTGAGGCCAGCGACAGTTACAACCTTGGCTGCGAGTCGGTGACCACTTTTGATGGAACTAATCCATGGGAAGGTAATGAAGACCGCCTGCAGGTGCTACGCTGGTTCGGTGCTGTCGACATTGCCGCCAACCAACTCGGCATCACCGACGCGATGCAGGTCTACCGTGTGAGCAACCTCATCTACGAATACTACTGCAAGCAGCAGGGTATAGCGCCGCCCGTCGCCGACTACATACTTATTGAGATGGTGACGATGTTCTGTGCAATACCTTTAGACGAGAACGAAGGCGACTACCCCCAACAGGACATGAACATGATTTCGAGTTCAGAAGCCACAGCCAAGACATTTGCCGTATTGCGCTACTTTGCCACGTGCGATTGGAATGTGTTTGACAAAACGCTGCTGGCGCAGGAGAACCAAGCGTGGTACGAGTTGCTTCTCGCATATGAGCGTTTCCATGTGGGTTGCGTGATGGAAGGTTCGATGGGCCCGATGATTTTAGGAGGCTGCATTTCAGACCTTGCCACGGCCAGAGAGGAACTCATCACCATCGACCAGGACATCGAGGACGGCCTGTACCAGGGCAACGACGAGTCGTACTACGAGAAGTCGAAGCAAGTGGACGACAAGGAATTTCTGGCCGACATAAAAGAAATTGCCGACAGCGAGCTGGGATGGGAGAAAGACCCCGCCAAGCGGAAGGCGCTTTATGACGCGTTTGTCGCATCTTGGCAAAAATGGGTTGCAGCACGCAATAAAGTGGAACAGGCATCTCTTGCCGGCAAACACCCGATGGCTCGCGATGCGTACCACGACGGCGTGAACCGCTACCGCCTTCAACTGCTCAAAAGCAACCATCCGCTTGCCGACGAAGAAGATTTGTGATAAAAACAAACAGACTATATGAGAAATGGACATCCGCATTGGACGTCCATTTTTTACATTTTTTTGTAAAAACTTGCAGATGTTTGAAAAAATGTTTATATTTGCGGTCGGAAAACACTAAAACTTAAATATTATGGACAAAATTAGACTCATCATCTTAGCCACGGCGGTGGCATTGGCTGGCGCCTTCAGCGCACAGGCGATCTCGACCAGCGACTATGTGATTGACGAGGGCTCACCCTCGGGCGACCTCAACGGCGACGACAACGTGAACGTGGGTGATGTGAGTGAGCTCTACAGGGCCATCCTCAACGGTTCCACGGCATCCAAGTACGACCTCAACGGCGACGGCAATGTGAACGTTGGCGATGTGAGCGAGCTCTACTCGATGATTCTCAACGGCACTGGCGGCAGCGGCAGCGGAGGCTCGGAAATCACCATGTACGACCTGATCGATTGCAAGCTCACCAGCTACAACAGTTCCGACTACCTGCACAAGTGGGTTGACGGCGACGTGATCTACCTCGCTGTCGATGGCAATTCGAACGACCTGTGCCAGAACGTCTATGCCATGGTGCGTACCGGCGGCAAATGGGTGTTGCAGGATGTGCAGGGCAGCAACAAAGTGGGGTTCAAGACCTCCGGCGGCACGGTGAACGCCGTTTATGTGGCCAACGCCGATGTTGCCAATTCGTACTATAATTACATTCCACTGTCGCGTGAAGTAGCGTGCATGAACAATGCCGGAACCTATACCGTGGCCATCAAGGACAACAAGTTCTATATCACGCTCAAAGGGCTGTATTTCTATCAGTTTGCCTCGCGCATCGACGTCAACGCGGCCAACGAAGGCGACTACTTCTACGGCAACGTGAAGCACCTCGACGCGCTTACCAAGATTTCGTGGCTACCGCTCTATGGCTACGCATCATTCGAAACCAGCAGCCGCGCGCCAGTGGTGGACATCGACCCAACGACGCACAAGGGCGCGGCCTACGGTGTGTGGGAGAAAGGAACCCGCGTGAGCGGATACCTCACGCTCAACTACGCGAAAAGCAACGGATACTGCTACTTCTGGAACTATGGCACCGAGAACCTGACGCAGGGTCGATATCTCACCAGCGTGTACTCGCCCTGGCAGAACGGTTGGACTCGCGACCTCTCGATGCGATTCTACAACCAAGACAGCAAAACGACAGAGCGGCTGAATGCCGGCGCAAGCACTGAAACTGTGTTCCTCAACGTGGGCACAGACATCATGATTCGCGCCTACAACGGCGAGAACACTGACACGCAAGGACAGATCCTGAGCGCCACCACATCGACCAGCGGAGTGCTCGACGTGAGCATCAGCCAGCCGGGGCAGGTGAACGTCACGGCGCATAAAGCCGGCACAACTACGCTGACTATCAAGCACAAGACAAAGGACAACATCACGGCAACCTACACCTACGACGTCAGAGTCGCCCCCACTCTATGGATTGCCGGCAGCGCCTATGACCCTAACAGCAAAACTTTCAAGCCCATGCTGTGGCGCAACCACCAGAGCAAGGCGATGTACCTGAGCGGCCGCGACAACTACACCGCGGCAACCAAGGTGATGGTCCACGGCAACAACGCCGCGGTGATGATGCGCAAGGATGTGATCTCTCCCAAGACTTTCTACCGCACCACTTCCGAAGGTACGACTTACAGCTATGACCGCTACTTCTTCACCGGCACATCGGCTACCATCCTTAAAGCCACCAGCGCCCACGGCGGCGGCTATTTCAACGTGTACACCAGCGGCATCACGGGCGCCCACCACTTGATAAACGAGTACATGCCCATCTACGGCGTGCCACGGATGTGGACCGACAAGAGCGGAAATGTGTACCACACCAGCGCCGTGCGCAGCACCTCAAGCGATGTGATGGGCGTGAACACCGGCAGTGTGGTGAACACCACCATCTACAAGAACAAGTCGGCGATTCTCACCGTCGACAACTTCGCGGCCAGCGACATTGCCGTAAGCGAGTCGTCGGGAAAGATCTACGTGGTGGGCTATTCGTCGAATGCGGAAAAGATTGTGAGCTCGCTCATCGTGATCAACGGCACCACGCCGAGCTATTACGTTGCCGAATCGAGTGCAAAATATTATTATCTCGCATTCACCCGGCTCTACCTCGACCAAAGCACCGAAACGGCATATATTGAGTACATGGCCGGAAATTACGGCACCATCAACGGCAATTACCACACCTGCATCTATCGCTATAAAGCAAGTACGGGCCTGCAGGTATATACCGACGTCAACACCGGCTGCACCTACAACTATCCGTTCATGAACAACGGCAAGGATTATGCAAGTTATGTCATCAAGGACATCATTCAATTCCCGTTCGTCCTCTACGGAGACAAATTCTATTTCCTGACGACAGGTATGAACTCATATCTATATGGCACCCTCAACTACTACCAACTGGGCGCAAGCAGCACCGGCCAATACGAAGCCGTGAACTACAACACCGACGGACCTTGCCTGTTCGAAATCAAGAACGGATACATCGGCACAGTGATGTACGACAAGAGCGGCAATTATTACTACCCGATGTGCTGCGAGCTGAACTCCTACAAAAGTGGCACGCGCCTCGAGGACGACAACCAGCGGATCATATACGACGTGTACTTGCAGACAACGCTCGACGACTAAGAACAAGGACGGGAATTACCTTATAATATTTAACCCGAATCGGCAGCTACCGATTCGGGTTAAACTTTTTTATAATTTTAGAACTGGATGGAGACGCCGGCCATGGCTGTGGCACGGGGCATGGGGTAGCCGGCGAGGTATTCATATCGCTGGGCGAGAAGGTTCTCGCCACGTGCCCACAAGGTTAGCCAGTCGAGGACGCGGTAACTCACGGTGGCGTTGACGAGGCAGAAGTTCTCTTTTGTCTCGTGCTCGCCCACGGCGGTGTACAGGCCGCCCACATATTGCAGTCCCACGGTTGCTGCGAGTCGCTGCCAGTGGTAGCTGGCTCCGAGGTAACCTTTATAAGTGGGAGCCGACACCACGGGGTGCTTCATGTGCAGCAACGAGTGGTTGGTCGTTAGCGACACCTTGTCGTTCACACGGTAGCTGGCCTCAAGTTCCAATCCGTAGTTCTTCAGCTCGCCGGTGTTCACGTTCTTACGCTCGATGGTCTGAATCATGTTGTCGCAGTCGAGATAGAACAGGTTCAGGCCGTAGCTCACCGGCCCTACCCTGTGACGCCACGACAGTTCGTAGTTCCACAGGCGCTCCGGTTTCAGCTCCTCGTTCGACGGCGGATAGAGATACAGCTCGCGCATCGTGGGGTTACGGAATCCTTTGGCCCCCATAGCCTTGATCTCGCCGTTGACCACCGGGCGGAACACTACACCGAGTTGCGGAATCCACTCTGTGCCGGTGATGCTGTGATGGTCGACGCGCACTCCGGCGTCTACGGTCATCCACGATGTCACTTCCTGCCGCAAGTCGATATAACCGGCCACCTCGGTGCGAGTCGACCGTGCGCTCTGTTTGTTGGGGGTCTCGAGCACCTCTCCGGTCTCCTTGCTCGTGTAATATGCGTTGCCGTAGATGTTCTGGTAGTCGAAGCCGAGCGTCACGCGGTTGCCCTCGAACAGGCGAACACTTTGGTACACCGACACCCCTGTCAACGCGTCCTTCGAGCGGAAGTAGCGAGCAGTGGGTTTTTCAGGGTCGGAACTGCCGTCGTCAATCTTGTGACGGCCGAAATTGGAGTATACACTCACGGCGCCGCTGGTGCGGTCATAGCTGTTGGACACACTTAGGCCGGCCATGCCGCGCGTAATCCACTGGCGGGCGCCGAAGACGGGTACTTCTACCGAGCCGGGGTACGATGCGTTGAAATGTGTCATATCGAACGCCAGCGAAGCGCTCCAGTGGGCGCTGAAATCATAACCCAGTTTCACATCGCCGCCGTACTGCTCGAAACCCATGCGCGGACGATGGTTGTCGGTACGGCCGTAGCGGCCCGAAACTGTCGACGAGAAACGGCCGTAACGCAGCTTGTTTGTTGCCTCGGCTTCCACGGTGCCGTAACTGCCGGCGCCTATGTCGACGCGGGTGCGAGCTCCGTCGTTCTCCATGCGTCGGGTCACGATGTTGATCACGCCTCCCATGGCGTTGCTGCCGTAGAGCAGCGAGGCCGGACCGCGAAGCACTTCCACGCGTTCGGCAATCAGTGTCTGGTAGCTGTCGGAGATGGGATGGCCGTAGATTCCTTGATACTGCGGATGGCCGTCGATAAGAACCATCAACTGGCCGCTACCGCCGGTAAGGCCGCGTAGACTCAGACCGCCCGCGGCGCCAGTCGACACGCCGTAGCCCATCATCGAGCGAGAGGTGAGCAGCAATCCAGGCACTTGCTCCATCAGCGTGGGCAGCACGTTCTGGCGATACTGCGAGGTGAGCGCGCCTCGGTTCACAGTGGTAACTGTCATTGGCAGATGCCGAACGTCGGTCGCATAGCGCGTTCCGGTCACCACCACCTCGTCGAGTCTGAGCGAGTCGACCTGTGCGACTGCGCCGAGCCACACTCCAAGAGTCGCAATCAACAAAACAATCTTTCTCATCAACTTATGTTATTTCATCTACAAAATGCTGAACCTGTAAAACTCCTGGCCGCGAGAACCTATCACCAAATGGTTGTCGACAGCCACACCCGACGACTCGAAGTTGTTCACCATATGCTCGGTGAAGATAATCTCTCCCGTCTTGCCACGAATCAGGTAGGCGTTGCCTGTGCTGTCGCCCGTGAAGATAAACAGCTCGTTATTCTCGTTGTAGAACGCCACTGGCGAGGTCCACGAGAAATACTTCAGCGGTGTGGAATAAACCGTCTCGCCAGTCTTACGGTTGAACGCCGTGAACTCGGAGCGGTCTCCGCCTCCTTGCTGGCACACGGCGGCAAACAGCAGGTCTTTGCAGTCGCCCTGGCCCAGTAACGGAGTGCCGTAGAAACCGCCGTCGAAGTGCTTCTCGCCTATATTGAGCTTCCGGCACTCGAGATCGCGGTGCCAAATCTCACTGCCGTCGAGGGCGTTGAGTTTCACCAGATGCGATATACCGTTGTCGCCCTGGCGGTCCACCTCACAGCCGCAGTAAATCACGGGTTTGCCGTCCTCGAGTTCAAGCACTATCGAAGCGTCGATGTCGTCGTGGTTGTTGTAGTACCACACCGGCCTCATCGTGTCGAGATTGATACATAGCACATTGCCGTGGTTATCTCCTACAAAACCATAGTTTTTGTATACGCAGAGGCTGTTCTCAACGCCCGGGGCCAAGCCCCCTACTGTGTAACGCAGAGCACTGTGAAGCGTCAACTTGCCATTGCCCTCTCGGCTGAACTTATAGATACTGCCGTTCTCGCACGGCCAGAACAGGAACTGTCCCGCAACCACTGGCGACGAGTCGTAGGTATGCCAGTTGCGCTTGGCTTTCGGGTCGGGACCGTGCTCGTAAGCAATCTCGTGATTCACCAGGTCCACGCCCAAGCACGCCGGCTTATCATGTGCCTCGATGCAATGGCCCACATACAGGCTGCCGTTGAGCGACGGGTCAAGGGATACGGAACCTTTGACGGGGTTGATCACGTCAAGCGGCTCGCGGCTGGGTTTACCGGTCTCGAAATTCAGAAAATACACTTTGCTGCACAGCGAGCCGAACATAATCTCCTGCTCGCCGAAGTCGGCGGTAAGCCCCTTTGAGCTTTTCTTAATCTGTGCCAACTGTTCCGGCGTCCATTTCACATACACAGGCTGACCGGTCCATCCGGTGCCGCCACCCCAGGTGCCGAGTTTGGTCTTTACGTTGTCGAAGTAAGTCTGGAACATCCAGTCCTGCACAATCTTCGTTGGCGTGCCTTTCACCTTGCCGCCATAATTGGCGTCACGGCGTTGTCCGCCACGGAACGTGAACGAACCGCTTACACTGTCGTATGGATCGACCAGGTTCTCAAGACGACCGCTAACCGTCGAATCGACCATTTCTACATTCCATTCAACTTTCTCCACACTGGCGAACACCGTGTCGGGAAGTCGAACTGTATCTATTTTAGCGACTTCCTCACTCGACGCGGACGACTGTTCGCCGCCACCGGCACATGCTACTACTGCAAGCACGGCCGCAAAGGCCCACAAAAAAACAAACGCTTTTCTCATCTGATGTCTATATATAATTATGTTAAAAAAACGCCGCAAAGGTACAACTTTTTAATGAATAACGAACAACGAACAATTCACATTTTTTAGACCTTCTATTTATGTATTATGTAGGAAGAAAAATGGAAGATGGAAAATGGAAGATATGACTTCTTGGACACTCGGTGGGACGGTGCGCACATATGCGTAAGAGTCAGCAGGTCGGAGACCAGCCAGAAGGAGAAACCCCACGTACGCGAGCGCAGCACCCACATGAGAAAGTAAGCAGGTCGGAGACCTGCCAGCAGGAGAAACCCCACGTACGGACGCGAAGCGGACGCACGTGGGGTTAGGCGATGCACGCCCCCCCGTACCTCGGCGAGGTACGGAACAGCAGGCGTCGATTTGCTCATTTGAAATATAATGTGTAAATTTGCGCACTAAATCCCTACATATTATGAGCAAAACAAAGTGCCTAATCCACGCTGTCATCAACACGAAATATCGCCAGATGACCCTCGAACCTCATCACGTCGACGAATTATACTCGTTTATTCAGTCAATAGTTAAGCGCAATAATTGTGTATTATATAAGATAGGTGGCATCGAAAATCATATACACATCTTATTCGACCTTCACCCAGAAGTGTCACTTTCACACCTCATGTGGGACATAAAACGCTCATCCAGTATTTGGATTAAACGCTCACGCCAGTTCCCATATTTCATTGGGTGGGGAAAAGAATATGGAGCGTTCAGCGTCTCAGAAAGGCACTATGAGGTAGTGGCTACTTACATCAATAACCAGCGCACACATCACCAACATATGAGCTTTGAGGATGAATTCAAGCGCTTTATGATCCACAATGGCGAGAAATGGGATGAGAAATTGCTGACATAAACTCGCGGTTCCGTACCTCGCGAGGTACGGGTCA
>JBGUHM010000055.1:0-7525 GCA_045112115.1 Sodaliphilus sp.
CACCGTGGGAATCACCTCGAGGCCCGGCGGCACACTGTCGCTGAAGGCCAGCGTGGCGTTGGGCTTCACGCCTCCATTCCCGTCGGGCACCACATCAAAGAAGCGCATATACATCTTGCCCACATCAAACTGCTTGAGAAACGAGCGCTCGGTGCTGTCGAGCGAAAACGTGGTGCGCCAGTAATAGACCGCCGGCGCCGGGTCGGGCACCGGGCGGTCGTTGCCGCCGCACGATAGCAGCAGCATTGTCGTCACGAGAGTCAATATCGCATGGCTTGCTTTCACCGCGTCTTCTGTTTTCCCCCTTTAGATTGATTTTAACACTCAGTGTTTAAAGGAGAAATGTTAAATCTATGCCAAAGCGGCAGCGATGCGGCGGACGGCCTCGCGGAGATTGTCGTCGCTGGTGGCGTAACTCAAGCGCAGATAGCCCGGACAGCAGAACGCGCTGCCGGCAACAGTGGCCACGTGAGCCTCCTCAAGCAGATAGAGCGAGAGGTCGAGGTCGGTCTCAATCTTGCGGCCTCCAAACTCGCGACCCAGGAACGCCGTGACACGCGGGAAGGCGTAGAACGCGCCGTCGGGCATGGCAACCTCCAATCCGGGAATCTCGCGCAGCAGGCCCACGATGAGGTCGCGACGGCGCTCGAAAGCCTGACGCATCTCCTCGACGCAGGTCTGGTCGTCGTCGAGAGCGGCCACCGCCGCTTTCTGGGCTATTGACGACACGTTGCTGGTCTGCTGGCTTTGCAACTTGTTGACGGCCTTTGCCAGCCACAGCGGAGCAGCCACGTAGCCGATACGCCAACCGGTCATGGCGTAAGCCTTCGACACGCCGTTGATTACCGCCACGCGGTCGTGAATCGCGTCGAACGACGCCAGCGAAGCATGCTCGCCTGTATAATTGATATGCTCGTAAATTTCATCGCTGATGACCATCACACGCTCGTGACGGGCAATCACCTCGGCGAGAGCGGCCAACTCGTCGCGGGTATACACCGCGCCGCTGGGGTTGCTCGGTGAGCACAGGATTATCAGTCGGGTGCGCGGAGTGATGGCGGCCTCGAGCTGTTCGGCGCTCACCTTGAAGCCTTGCTCGATGCCGGCGGTCACGGTGACGCTCTTGCCGCCGCACAGGTTCACCAGTTGCACATAGCTCACCCAGGCCGGGGTGGGAATCACCACTTCGTCGCCGGGATTCACCAGCGCCATAATCACGTTGCTCAACTCGTGCTTGGCTCCGTTGCCCACCACAATCTGGTCGGGGGTGTAATCCAGACCGTTCTCGCGTTTCAGCTTACGAGACACAGCCTGACGAAGGTCGGGATAACCGGCCACGGGAGTGTAGAACGAGTAGTTGTCGTCGATGGCGCGCTTGGCTGCGGCCTTGATGTGCTCAGGCGTGGTGAAATCGGGCTCGCCCACACTAAGGTTAATCACGTCGATGCCGCGGGCGCGCAGTTCGGCGCTCTTCTGCGACATTGCAATGGTTGCCGACGGCTCGATGGCCTGTACCCTCTGAGAAAGGATATCGTTAATTTCCATGCTGTTTTGTTCGGTTAAAATTGGTTGTTGTTTTATAGATTAATGTTTACCCGACAAAGGTAGCCATAATTCTCCAATCCACCAAATTTTCACCGAAAATTTCTTAAAGAGCGCCTAAATCGATGGTGTCGACAGAATCTCGCGCAAGATGCCAAGCGCCTGGCTCACCGTGCTCACGCCCTTCATGAGTATCGACCGGCGGTTGTTTTTCTCGCGCAACTGGCATTTGCTGTAGTTTCGCTGCACATAAGCCAGTATGTGACCGAATGCCTGCGACTGGTAATATGCCACGTTCTCCTCTTTCACGAAATAGATATACATATCGCCGCGTATCAGAGCCACTTTCTCGATACCAAGCGAGCACGCCAAACGGCGAAGAGGCACGATGCGGATAAGTTCACGGCCCATCTCAGGCGGTTCGCCGAAGCGGTCGCGCATTCGTTCCTCAAACTCCTCCACTTGCTGGTCGGTGGTCATGTTGTCGAGTTCGCGGTAAAGCGTGATGCGCTCGCTTTCCTGCGGCACATACGATGCCGGGAACATCAGCTCGAGGTCGGTATCAATCACGCAGTCGTCGACATATTGCACCGCGGTATCGTCGCCGGTGAGCTGTTTCTGCTCCTCGGCCTGCTGCTCGAAGGTCTCGGCAAATTCCTGGGTCTTCAACTCGATTACAGCCTCGCGGAGTATCTTCTGGTAGGTCTCGAAGCCCAAATCGGCGATAAATCCGCTCTGCTCGGCGCCCAGCAGGTTGCCAGCGCCGCGTATGTCGAGGTCCTGCATGGCGATATGGATGCCGCTGCCCAGGTCGCTGAAGCTCTCGATGGCGCGCAAGCGACGTCGCGCGACATCGGTCAAGGGCACTCCGGCCGGAACAAGCAGATAGCAGAATGCCTTGCGGTTGCTGCGTCCCACACGTCCGCGAAGCTGGTGCAAGTCGCTCAATCCGTATTGCTGAGCGTTGTTGATTATGATGGTGTTGACGTTGGGCATGTCCACTCCGCTCTCGATAATGGTGGTTGAGAGCAACACGTCGTAGTCGTGGTTGGTGAAGTCGATGATTCGCTGCTCGAGTTCTTCGGGGGGCATCTGGCCGTGGCCGAGTACCACGCGGGCATCGGGCACGAGCCGGTTGATCATCGCCTTGAGGTTGAGCAGGCCTTCGATGCGATGGTTGACGAAGAACACCTGACCGCCGCGAGAAAGTTCGAAGTTGATGGCCTCGCTCACCACGTCGTCGTCGAGCGTGGCGAGGGTGGTGAGGATGGGATAGCGGTTGGCGGGCGGGGTGTTGATGGTGCTGAGGTCGCGGGCTCCCATAAGCGAGAACTGGAGGGTGCGCGGAATGGGCGTGGCGCTCATCGTGAGGGTGTCGACGTTGACTTTAAGCTGTTTGAGTTTGTCTTTCACGGCCACGCCGAATTTCTGTTCCTCGTCGACAACGAGCAGTCCCAGGTCGTGGAACTTCACGGTCTTGCCTATTAGTTTGTGGGTGCCGATGATGATGTCGATTTCACCGGCGGCAAGACGTTTAAGCAGTTCTTTCACATCCTTGGGCTTGCGGGCGCGGCTCAGGTAGTCGACAGTCACCGGGAAGTCTTTCAAACGCTCGCTGAACGTACGGAAATGCTGGAACGCCAGCACTGTTGTGGGAACAAGAACCGCCGTCTGCTTGCCATCGATGGCCGCTTTCATCGCAGCACGTATCGCAACCTCGGTCTTGCCGAAGCCCACATCGCCGCACACCAGGCGGTCCATGGGCTTGGGGCGTTCCATGTCGGCCTTCACAGCCTGGGTGGCAAGCAGTTGGTCGGGGGTGTCCTCATAGATGAACGACGCCTCAAGCTCCTGCTGCATGTATCCGTCGGGGGAGAATGCGAAGCCCTGCTGCTCGCCGCGTTGCGCGTACAGCTTGATGAGGTCGCGCGCGATGTCCTTCAACCGGCCTTTGGTGCGCGACTTGATGCGGTTCCAAGCGCCGCTGCCAAGTTTGTTGAGACGTGGCTGGTCGCCTTCTTTGCCGCGGTATTTACTGAGTTTGTGCAGCGCGTGAATCGACACGAAAATGATGTCGCCGCCTTGATAGGTGAGCTTTATCATCTCCTGCATAGTGCCGTTGATCGCAGTACGCACCAACCCCTCAAAGCGACCTATGCCATGGTCTTCGTGGACGATGTAGTCGCCCACCTCGATGGCGTTGAGCTCTTTGAGCGATAGCGCCAGACGGCCGCCGCGAGCGCGCTCCGACCCAATGCTGTATTTGTGGAAACGGTCGAATATCTGGTGGTCGGTGAAGTAACACGCCTTGCTGTCTTCATCCACCCAGCCCTCATGCAGCGTACGCTCCATCGGGGTGAAGGTGATGTCGTCGCCGCGCTCGGCGAAGATGAGCCGCAAGCGCTCAATCTGTCGTGGCGAGTCGCTTAATATATATATAATGTAGCCACGCGACAGGAAGTCGCGGAACGACTGGCCGATGAGGTCGAAATTCTTGTGGTAAATTCCCTGCGGATGGCAGTGCAGCGACAGACGCGTCTTAGCCGCTACAGCACTCTCGCCATTGGCATAGACGATAACGCGGCTTTTACGCAGACGCGACGAGAAGTCGTCGACGTCGACAACGCGGCTCATGGCATCGGTGTCGATATCGTCGTCGGCCAGCAACGCGCTATGGCTCATGCCTTCTCGAGAAATTGTCTCTACTTGCGTGATGATGTCGTCAACGCTGTAGGTGAGAACAACAACGTCGTCGCCGGCATATTCGAGCAGCGACACTCCGCGCGCCGCGTCCTCATCGCCCTGACTGCGGTTGAGCACCGTCACGCGCTCCACCTTCTCGCGGCTCAGCTGGGTCTCGACATCGAACGTGCGTATCGAGTCCACCTCGTCGCCGAAGAAGTCGATGCGGTATGGCAGGTCGTTGCTGTAACTGTAGATGTCGAGGATTGAACCGCGCAGCGAGAACTGGCCCGGCTCGTAAACATAGTCCACTTCGCTGAAACCCAGCTCACGGAGTCGCACACAGGCTGCGGTGAGGTCGACAGTGGAGCCAACAGCAACGCTGAGCGTTGAAGCATTGACAGTAGCGCGAGACGACACTCGCTCGGCCAAGGCCGACGGATAAGTGACCACAAAACGCAATTTGGCGTCGTCGTGGAAGCGGTTCACCACCTGCGTGCGCAGGATGTGCTGCGAGTCGTCACGTTGACCGTAACGTAGACCGCGCTTGTAGCCGCTGGGAAACACCAGCGCGCTGTCGTCATCGGTGAGCTGGCGAAGGTCATGATAAATATATCCGGCAGCGTCGAGGTCGGGCGCAACCACCAGGTAAGGCACATCGCGACGGGGCAACTGTACCAGCAACGCCGACAACGCACTGCCAGCCAAACCGTCAATAACCGACAGCGCACCCGACTCCGCCGCACGGACTACGCGCGACAACGCACCTCTCCTATCGCTAAACATCGACCACATAGTCATTCGTCATTAAAACCTCCATTACCCCCACAAGTCCCATGAGTCCCATGAGTCCCATGAGTCCCATGAGACCCATTGGCCCTATAATTCACTCTGGCACTATACATACGCTCACGTATCCCGCCCTCTTTCACAAACCGGTCCTGCAGAGTCGCAATCAGCCGCCCCAACAGCAGATCCTCCTGATGCAGCATCGTAATCGCTATATTGGCTATGGTTTCGGGTGAACGCTTGCTAATCGCGGCTTTATAATATTCAGTGTCGCTATGTGTGCGACACACGGCGCGAGTCCTCACACTTCGCTCATCGTCAAGTGGCCATTGTGTCAGATTTCGAGTACGGAGATAATCTTCATAATCAATCAACAACTCCTGAAAACTGGCACGCGCCACATTCATCAATTTCAATTCGGTCTCGCTAGAGGTAACCGAGGCCGAACTGCCCTCAGCAATGTTCTGCTTGCCGCTTCTTGCCGCCTGCACCATCTGGTCGACCGTGCGATTGCCACGAGCCAGATATTTTTCGGTAAAATAAAAGGTCATATCATAGATACACACCGCTTTCTGATATGCTATCAGACACCTGTAATTACCCTGTTTCGGCAGAAATGTCTCCATATAGTTGATGCGATACTGAGTTGTATTTATTATTTTATTCTATCGTGAGCGGCTAAGAGGACACCTCTCTCTCCTCAAAAAGAGAATGAGCGACCTTGCTTATGCCCGCTTGGGCAGTCGACAAAGCCGCTCATCTCCTCTCTCCACTTTGGCGGTGCGTACAGGACTCGAACCAGCGACCTCCTGCGTGACAGGCAGGCATTCTAACCAACTGAACTAACGCACCAGTTGCAAAATTTTTGAGAATTGCGGTGCAAAGGTAGACACATTTTCTGAACTGACCAAATATTTTCAGAAAAAAATTAAAAAAAAATATTCCAACGCGAAAATAAAGACCACCATATACAGTGGGTGAAATTTTATATTTAAAAATATGCAGATATACTTACTTGAGTTTAATTGCGACAAACGGGCTATCAACAATAGTAGCACTACCGCAATTAGTTGATACATAGCATTTTTACGCAAAAAAACGCATAAACCGACTAAAATCGTCTTAATCTTGCTATTAAAAGCGGTAGTTTTGACGCATTTTTCAAAAAATAACTTATAAATATTTGCAAATAATAGAATTGTATAATTAACTTTGCACAGAAATTTATAAACACTAAGCAAAAAGAGTATGAACGCCCTCAAAAAGGAACTTACATTACGCGAGCTCGAGGTACTGAGATACCTCTCGGAAGGGCTCAACAGCCGTGAGATTGCAAAAAAGATGTACATATCCATAAACACTGTGCAATATCATCGCAAACAGTTGCTCAACAAGATGCAGGCACGCAACGTCGCCGAACTCATAGGCAAAGGTTTCCGCCTGAAGATTCTGTCGTTGAAGTAACATAGTTATTAACCTCTTCTCACGGCCACCAGCCGTGACGATGGCACACCCCGTCGGAATCCGACGGGGTGTGCCATTATCTACTATCTAACCCAGATTATAATTGACCCCGGTGTCCCATGCATGTATTACATCTTACATTTTCCATGCGCTCAGCTCCGCAGGCGCTTCCTTCTTCCCGCTCAAACTAAATTAAAAAACAAATGTTTTACACATTATTATATAAAATAATTGCCAGTTCAAAAATTTTACTTATTTTTGCGACCAAAAATGAAGGGTATATTCAACTCAAGCATCTTTACAACATTGAAATAAAATCAACTAACACTTATTATTAACTATTAAACCAACCATTTCAGTATGAAGAAATTTCTATCTCTTCTGTTGATGTCGGTTCTCGCTGTTAGCGCAGCCTGGGCAGCCGATGTGACTGATGTGTTGACCAATGCCTCAACCGGAGTTTCCGGCACTAATTATGCGTCTTGGACACACACAGGCACGTCGGGTACAGTCTATGCAGGCCAGAGCGCGGGCGGCAATAGCTCGATCCAGTTGCGTTCCAACAACAGCAACTCGGGTATTGTCTCCACCAGCACGGCCGGCAAGCTGAAGAGCGTGAAGATCACGTTCAACAGCAACACAGCTGATGCAAGAACGGTCGACGTGTATGGCAACAACACCGCATATACAGCCCCGACCGATCTTTACGGCGAGAATGCGGGCACCAAAATCGGCTCTGTAACCATGAGCAATGGCGCCACCCAGACCATCACCGTCACCGGCGACTACACCTACGTGGGTCTGCGCTCCGCCAGCGGTGCGCTTTACCTCGACGAGGTGCAAATCACCTGGAGCGGCGAAAGCGGGGACACACCGCAACCCACCAACTACAGCTTGACCCTGCCCACCGGGCTCACCGGAGGCTCCGTCAGCAGCAATGTCAGCAACGCGGCCAGCATCGCAGCTGGCACGTCTATTACCGTTACGGCAACTCCCGATCAAGGCTATGTCCTCGACTGGATGAAGGCCAACGATACGGAAGTAAGCA
>JBGUHM010000056.1:0-17495 GCA_045112115.1 Sodaliphilus sp.
TCGAATGGTACCGCAAAGCCGCCGAGCAAGGTCTTGCCGACGCGCAACGCAGTGTGGGTGCCTGCTATGCCAACGGCTATGGAGTGACAAAAGATTACGACCAGGCTCTGGAATGGTACCGTAAGGCTGCCGAGCAGGGCAATATTGAAGCGATATACGGTCTGGGTGTGTGCTATGCCAACGGCTACGGTGTCACACAAAACTACGAGCAAGCCGTGGAGTGGTACCGCAAAGCTGCTGAGCAGGGCTATGCCAAGGCTCAACGCAACCTCGGGCACTGCTATTGCAAAGGACAGGGCGTGGAGTTAGACCTCAAACAAGGCGTGGAGTGGTTAGGCAAAGCCGCACGACAGGGCGATGAAGAGGCGATGAAGACCCTTATCGCACTCGACAAAATACTTAAGGAACTGCAATAAATACATAAGCGGTGAGAAAGTTTTTGGCGACAATAGCGCTGCTGGCGGCCATGACGGCCGGTGCGCAGACAGGCATGCTGCCGCGCGGCGACGCGGCGGCCGAGGGCGTTGACCCAAAGGCCGTGATTGAGTGGGTCGACTCGCTGATGGCTCTCAACGACACCGAAATCCACCACCTGATGGTGGTGCGTCACGGGAAAGTGGTGGCCGAGGCACATCCGGCGCCGTTCCGCGCCGGCGATGTGCACACCCTCTACTCGTGCAGCAAGACAGTAACGGCGCTGGCCATCGGGCGGCTCATCGACGAGAACCGGCTGCGCCTCGACGACCGCGTTGCGGCTTTGCTGCCGGAGAAAATGCCCGACACCATCAGCGACGAACTCTCGCAAATCACAGTGCGCCACCTGCTTACGATGTCGACCGGCATCATGCCCACGCTCGATTTCTCAATATCGAGCGACGACTGGGTGCGCCACTACTACCAGTCGGAGGTCGACGAACTGGGCCGGTTCCGATACGACACGATGTGCACGGTAACTCTTGCCGCCATCGTCCAGAAATTCACCGGCATGACGCTGCTCGACTACGTCAAGCAGACGTTCTTCGAGCCCATGGGCATCACCGTGGCCGACTGGGAGCTGTCACCCATGGGAGTGAACACGGCCGGCTACGGACTGCGACTGCAAGCCGAGAGCATGGCGAAAATCGGTATGCTGATTCTTCACCGCGGCAACTGGAACGGCAGCCAGCTCGTGAGCGCCGAGTGGATTGACCAGATGACCACCAAGCAAATCAACTACAAATACCCCGGCGACACGCCCACCGACACCAACCAGGGCTACTGCTACCAGATGTGGCGCTGTCTGCTGCCCGACGCGGTGCGCGCCGATGGGGCCTACGGGCAGTTCATCATCATCTCGCCCGAGCGCGACCTGGTGGTGGTGATGAACGGCATGAGCGAGCTCACACGCGACGAACTGCGGCTAACATGGAAGTCGCTCATCCCCGGCATAAGCGACAACACTTTGAAATTCAACAAAAAACAGCAGAAACGGATGTGCGACCACCTCGCCGCGCTGCAACTGCCGCTCGTCAAAGGCCGGGCATCAAGCGACAACGACCGGCTGCTGCGCTACCGCGTGGTGCCGCTCGACAGCAACCTGCGCGAGTACAAGTCGCTGCAAGTGAGCCGCGTCGACGACAACACCATCACACTCTCGATTACCGACCGTTTCGGGCAACGGGCCGACTACCGCCTGACGCACAACCGCTGGAGCGAGCCGCTGAACGCCTCTGTCGTGCCACCATACCACAACGGCGCCATAGCCGTCACCGAGCGGGAGATACGCGGCCTCGACCGGCCGTTCACCGTGAGCGGATGCTACGCCTGGACCGACCCGAACACGCTACACTGCCGCATGCAGTGGACCAACTGGATTACACGCCAGGACATCGTCATCACCTTCGACGACAACGGCACGCCCCACGTCACCTTCGCCGAGACACCGAAGTAAGTGTAAGTATTAACAAGACTCATCAAAAAACAATATGGAACAATCAATCACCAATCAACCCGCCACTCAGACGAACACATCGTCTGAAAAGCGCCCTATTATCTGCCTCTCGCTCTTCTTCGCCCTGCAGATTGCCCTTGTTATTGCCCAGAACATCTTTGCGCGTGACTTCAGAACCACCAGCACCGCCACATGGCAAATCTTTGGTATAGCAAAGATATTATCGATTATACTGGTGCCACTGGCCATCAAGCGCAAGCCACTCAGGATTATATTGTTGTGTGCTGCCATACTCATCATCGTCCTATATTTCACATTGCCGCTTACCGTATCAATATTGTCTATCATTTGATAAAAACATAATTATGAACACTATTGAATATTCGACAGAGAGGAAAGACAAATCTTCATTTCCCATAGTTGCCGTTTCTTTGTTCCTCTTGGTTTGGTTGCTGAAAGTAGTACTATTTTCCATGAATAGTCTTATGAAACTGAAGCTTTATTTAATTGCCAGCTTTGCATTGGATGCAATACTTGCGGCCGTACTGATAATGCTGCCGTTCATCATCAAGAATAAAGTGGCACGCTTTATCCTTCTGGCGGTTGCAATCTGTTACTTTCTGTGGACAGCCGGCGGGGGCATTGCATATGTTGCATCAATGAATATTGACTAATACACCAGCCCGACAAGCCACAGGGGCAGCTTCTTGCCAATAGGGAACTCCAGCGAGTCGGCCAGCACGTATGAGTCGGGCATGTCGGCAATCTGGTCAAACGACTTGTCTCGCCCTCCAACCTCAAAGGTGATTGTTCCGTCGACCTTGAAGTCGCCATGCTCACGGCCATATTCCACGGTGTGGCCATTGGCCAACTGGCTCACCACAAAACATTCACGCAATGTCCCGATATTAGGTTGGGAGCCAAGAGCACAGAGCATATTGGGATTGCTAATATAAATTTTGTCGGGTTTCTGCATCTTGGAGACTGAACGATTGTCGGTGTATAACAGTTGCAGCAGTTCCGCTCGATGCATACTAGATAGGTAGTTCAACGTTGCGGCTTTACTGATTTCTAAATACGACGACAGCTTAGCGATATTAACCTCATAAGGAGTATTGTTCGACAGATACATCATCATAGCCTTTAGTTTCCGAGTATAAGCGGGCTCCACGCCGCAATAGCGTGTCATCTCTTGATCAATGATAAAACTCACCACATTTTCAATGCGACTGTAGTATTGAGTCTCGTTCCCGTCGTAAAAGGGATAAAAGCCGACACGAAGATATTCTTCTAGTAACGCTTGGGGCTTGCAGACTCGACACACCTCGTCACATATGGCGTCGGCATCTTCAAGAATCTCTTGCAACGAATGTTGGGGCAGTTCAATTCCTTTATAGAAATGAAGAAACTCACGGAATGACAATCCTGCCATTCTGTAGTTCAGAACACGTCGCGATAGGTCGGCATCGGCATTAAGTATCTGTATCAACGAGGATCCCGTGAAAGTGATTTTCATATCGGGCCATAAATCGTTTATCTCTTTAATCTCTTTGCTCCATGTAGGGTATTTATGCACCTCGTCAAGAAACAGATGCTTGCCGCCGGAAATATGGAACCGCTCGGCAAGGTCAAGCAGCGAGTGGGTGGTAAAGTACAAACTGTCCATCACGCAATAAAGCGCCTCTCCGGCATTCACCCCGTAGTGTTGCAGAATGTACTGTCTCATCAACGTAGTCTTGCCAACGCCTCTGGATCCACGGATTGCCACCAAGGGTTTCTCCCATGCTATAGTGTGCATTATGTTCCTTACAATCTGCAGGCTCACCTGCGACATGAAAATGCGATGTTTCTTGAAAAGTGTTTCCATATTGTTGTCATTATAGGCTACAAAAGTAGGAAAGATTGCTGGAAACACAAAGAAAAAGGCGAAAAAAGTTAACTCAAGATACCTCTTTTTACAGAAATCGGTAACTCGAGATACCTTTTTTGGGCAAAAATCGGTAACTCCAGATACCTTTTTTCGCGAAAATCGGTAACTTGAGATACCTCTTGAGCCCCACCGCGCAAGCGGTGCTCCACACCGTAGTTGATGCGGACAAACTCGCATAATAAACAACTCCTACAACTCCTAAACTCCGTAGAAGATTGTGAAGCAAGATGGTGAAGACCGATTCGGGTTGAGGGAATCGCGAAAAAAACTCCGAGAGCTCCGAGAACTCCGAGAACTCCGAGAGCTCCGAGAACTCCGAGAACTCTGAGAGCTCCGAGAACTCCCCGCCCTCGAAAGTTATTAACAAGCTTGAGGCGAGTTATCAACAATCGCGCATTTTTAGCGGCAAGTGTTATGGCTGTTATGTCGATTTGATGTTTCTTTGCAGGCTAAAACTGAAAAAAGCAGATAATTACTATGACAAAAATAATAGCTATAGCCAACCAAAAAGGCGGTGTGGGTAAGACCACTACGGCCATCAACCTTGCAGCATCGCTGGCCGTGAAAAAGAAAAGGGTGCTGCTGATCGACGCCGACCCGCAGGCCAACGCCACGTCGGGACTGGGCATCGACCCCAAGACTATCGGCTCATCGATTTATGAGTGCCTGGTCGACGCTTACCCCGTCGACGGGGCGCAGCAGGCATGCTGCATCGACGGGCTCGAGGTGCTCGGCTCGCGCATCGACTTGGTGGGCGCCGAGCTCGAACTCATTAACAAGCCCAACCGCGAACGCGTGCTGCGCGAGGCTCTACGCGAGATCGACGGCAAATATGACTACGTACTCATCGACTGCAGTCCGTCGCTCGGACTGATCACCGTGAACGCACTCACGGCCGCGCACAGCGTCATCATACCGGTGCAAGCCGAGTATTTCGCTCTCGAGGGCATCAGCAAACTGCTCAACACCATACGCATTATCAAGTCGAAACTCAATCCGGGATTGCGCATCGAGGGATTCCTGCTCACGATGTACGACGCACGCCTGAGGCTGGCGAACCAAATTTACGAGGAGCTGAAGAGCCACTTCGGAGACATGGTGTTCAACACCGTGATTCCGCGCAACATCAAACTCAGCGAGGCGCCCAGCCACGGCCTGCCGGCTATCCTCTACGACCCGACGAGCCGAGGCGCTACCAGCCACATGCAGCTCGCCGCCGAAATCATCGCACGACGCTGACGCCACCATAACCCCTACCGAGTCTATTCGCCCTCTACGGTGTCAATTCCCTCTACGGAGTCAATTCCCTCTACGGAGTTTAGGAGTTATGGGAGTCCCTAATCTTAAAAACACTCCTCACACTCCCAGACTCCGTAGATACGCACCCTAATCTCTACGGAGTCAAGGAGTTAGGGGAGTTCCTTATCTTAAAAACACTCCTCACACTCCCAAACTCCGTAGATGCGCACCCTAATCTCTACGGAGTTTAGGAGTTAACGGAGTTCCTCATCTTAAAATAACTCCCTCAACACCCAAAACTCCGTAGACCCAATCCGTAAATATCCGAAAAATCCGTGGTTAACGCAAAGCCTAAGTGAATATATTTCCGCGATTTGCGGATAATGATAGGCGACTGCGAGTAGCCATCAATGAGTAGGACTGCACTATTAGAAATAAGTAAATCGAGCGATTTTTCTGCGCTTTATGCCACCAACCCGCCCAAAATCATAGTAAAAACCTCTTTTTTTTATATGAAAGGGCGGTTTTTATGCGAAAAAATTTGGTGGATTTGTCAAGAAAATCTACTTTCGTCAACTAATTAGGCAGAACTCTTTAATGCATTTAACCAAATACCGAATATTTATTTTTTTATTTTTTAATCATCTAAAATCTAGATTTTGCTTATGAAAAAGCTTTTCGTAAAATTCATGTGCTTTCTGTTGGCACTCTTCGCCTTCCCGCTAACGGGAGCAGCCGAGACGCTGACAGTCGGAAATGGCACAAACTCTGATGCCTATGTGCCACTGTATGGTTCCTACATGGATGAGTCTGGCACATATAGTCAGACTATCTATTCCTCTACAATGCTATCTTCATTGGCTGGACAAAAGATTACTCAGATTTCTTATTATCCAACCGCTGCATTATCAAACAATTTGAAAGGAGATGTGGTGAAAATTTCCTTGAAGGAAGTTGATCAAGATGGATTCGAGTCGACAACGCCTATAACTGACATGACCCAATGTGGTACATGCACTATTGCAGGCGGCGAATCACAACTGGTTTTTGTGTTAGACAATCCATTTATTTATTCTGGCAACAAGAATCTGGCAATTGAAGTTCACATGGTATCCAAAGGCAGTGGTTCAGGATGGGCTTCTGGCATGGAGTGGTATTATGAAACTACTTCTGGCAATGTGCAAACCAGTTTATACCACTATAGCTCTACAACATCAAGGAATTATCAAATACCTAAGACCTCTTTCACCTATGAGTTAGCAACTACAGATCCAACTATTACAGCGGGCACATTAGAGACCTTCAACGCTATTTCAAATAAGACTACAGCTTCGCAGACTCTAAATGTTAGAGGTGCAAACTTGACTGGCGACATTACTGCTACAATCACTGGCACTAATGATGGTTTCTTTAGTGTTAGCCCAGCATCGTTGGGTACATCTGGTGGTGATTTAACAATCACTTATACTCCCACTGCAGTCGGAGAACACACCGCAACGCTCACACTATCGAGCACAGGTGCTGAAGATGTGGAAATCACTTTGAACGGTAATGCCGAGGCACCCACTACTAGTGGCACTGTGACTCCAACAAGCTTGACATTCAACACTTACGCGGAAGTTGCTGCTACGCAAACCATCACTATTGAGAACACTGGCAACCAAGCGTTCACGCCCGTGTTTGCCGGCATTGCCGCCCCGTTCAGCATCGAGGCTGCTACCGAGATTGCTGTCGGCGCAAGCAAGACGTTCACCGTTACCTACACCCCGACTGCCGTGGGCACCCACACCGGCTCGTTCACTGTAACAATCGGCGAGCAGGCTCCTGTCACCGTTACCCTCAACGGTACTGCCACCGAAGCTCCTAAAGAAGTTACAATTGCTGAAGATGGCACACCCATCTCTAGTAATAATATGTCACCAATACCAGTAGAGGGTTCTTATTTCGATACTCAAGGAACTTATGGTCAAACCATTTATAAAAAGAGTGATTTGGCTCTTCTCGCTGGCAAGAACATTACAAAAGTCAAATATTATTCAAACACCACATTTGATGCAACAAAAATTGGTGGTGTAGTTCTTGAAATTTATATGACGGAGACTGAGAATAGTGAAATGCCTTTAGGCGGATTAACTTTCTCTGGTTCTGCTGTTGGTGAATATGTAATTCAAGGTGGTGAGAAAGAAGTCGAATTTAATCTAACTGAGCCATTCAGCTATAGTGGCGATAATAATCTTGCAGTTCAAGTAAGAGTAAAAACCGCTAAATCTTGGCACAACATTTCCTGGATTGGAAAGATAATTTCGTCAGAATGGGTAAGTTACTATAAATATGGTTCCTATTCAGGGCGTTCTACAACACTTCCAAAGACCACATTCTCTTATTCAGACAACGACACTCCGGCCACTCCCGTGATTACTGTTGATCCTGCTACTGTTGATGCATTCACCACTGAGGTTGGTACTCCTGTAACTGCTACCGTAAACGTTAGTGGTGAGAATTTGACTGATGCTATCACTGCTACTATCAGCGGTGACAATGCTGATTGCTTCACTGCAGCACTTGAGAATGGTGTTCTCACCATTACTTATAACCCAACTGCTGCTGGTAACCACACTGCAACTCTCACTCTCTCGAGCACTGGTGCTGAGGACGTGACTATTGCTCTCACTGGTACTGCTACCGCTCCTGCTTATGCAGTGACAGTTAATCCCGAGAATGGTTATGACTTTGGCAACGTATTGGTTGACAACACAAAGGCTTGGACTATCACCGTTACCAACAATGGTACACAGTCGGTTACTCCTACTCTGACTGGTCTTGAGGCTCCGTTCTCAACCAATTACACTGCTGCACCTCTTGCAGCTGGCGAAAGCGTAGACATCGAAATCACCTTTGCCCCGACTGTTGTAGATGAGTACAACAACACTATCACCATCTCGTTCCCCGAGGCAAGTGATGTCATCCCCAACTACACTTACGAGCTCACCGGTAATGGTGTAGATTCTTTCGAACCCACCGAAGACAATGAGGTGGTTAAGTTGGTTACTGTTGACAAGCGCAGTATCTATGTGCCCGATTTCATTGACACCGCAAACGGCAACACAACCCCGCAGCAGCTCAACTGCTACAACATGTATTTCCGCATGGCTCAGCTCGATGATCCCGCCAAGCAAATCAAGGCTGGTGACCTCCGTCCTGGAAACAACCTCTTTGAGTACTATGCTATCGACGATTTCGGCACCGAGTTCCGTTTTGCTACGGTCAACCTCTATGCCCAGGGTCAGCCTGCTACCAGCACGACAAGCGCAATGGACGCACCCATCACAGTGACTCCTTCGGTTGAGTATTACACCGAGGATGGTATGCCAGTGCATTCCGACTACTCGCACAACACAACTCTCAAATATACCGAGAAGACCTACAACGACGTGAACGACCTCGTAGACCTTGATGTGATTGACGTGAACGATACCTGGTCGGCTAACACAGCCACCAACGCTCACCCCGACCACTACAAGTTCCAGATTCGTGGCATAGGTCAGTATGGCGAATTAGTTACTTCACTGACTTCTGAGTACGTGGAAAGTCACATGATTGGATATGGCAACTCGCTCGTTATGCCAGAAGGATGGGAGCGTGGTATGTTTGCTGGTCCAAACAACGAGGCATCTGATGATGTACATACATTCTATTACTACGACCTCTACATCAAGAAGTCGTTCTTCGATGATAATGGTATTACCGGTCCTGTGACTGTGGTTGTCAACACTACCCTGTCGGGAAGCGGATTTAATGCCGACAACTATAAGGCCATGAGTGTAAACGGCGTGGAGCAGATTATCGCTAAAGAGGAGTTTAAGGACTACTCTTGGACTGTGCCTTTGTTGGATTCAATACCAGCTCCTTCTAATGTTGAGAAAGTGCCTATGGGTGTAATTATTAGATTGGTTTCTACAGGTGCCGACTTTAACAGAACCCAATACATCAACATCTACGGTGGTGGTACTGGCGTAAGTAACGTTGACACTGTTAACATCTACAAGTCGTCGATGAACGTGAAGGCTTACACCCAGAAGCAGGTCGATGAGGACACCGACCGCAACCTCGTGGCTATGAATGCCGGCGCAACAAGCGATGTTAACGTTCTGGCTTATGGCGATCCCGCTGTTACCGGTTACAAATTATATAAGAACACCAGCGCCAGCACTTCTGGCATGACTGAGGTGGCTTCGGCTAATCATGAGGCTGATGGTGGTTATTCAGTCAACAGTATTGGTGACAGCAATGGCCGTTACCCATTTGTTCGCGACGAGTCGCTGGGTAACATCGATGGTATGTGGCTGAATATGTACCCTGCCTCAGAAAACGAATACTACCTGCCTGTGACTTACGCTAACGGTGTTGGTGACGACGGCGTTGTCCGCTCCGAAGGCAACACCTACGGCTCTGCTATGCAGCAGGTACAGGAGAACGGCTCGATTTCTTTCAATGATAGTAAATGCGGCAAGAGCAACTACACATGGACTAAGGATGGTGTGACCTATGCCATCTACAACCCGGATGTTTTGATTTCCAGCTCATTACCGGGCGGCTATCAGCTCTATAAATATCGTCTGTGGGTAGACTATGAGGACGACGCTCCCGCATGGGACTTCGAAAAGACCGACGGTAAAATCAATTTGACCGAGAAGATGGACCGTCCCCTCTACGAAGGCACTAATGTAAGCATTGGCGGTGACAGTCCTGACAAAGAAACTTGGACATTCGTCGCTCCTGCCAATTTGACTTCTGTGAAACTGGTTGCACGTTGCTATTACAAGAAGGCCTCTACAGCAAGCAGCGCACCTGTCCTCAAGGCCCGTCCCACCGACAGCGACCGACTCTACTACGTGGTTGAGAGCCAAGTCAATGTCCCGACTGATAAGATTGTCACCGGCATCTACAACGTGACTGCCAAGAACGTTGTGGGCGTGAAGTATTACAATGTGCAGGGCGTTGAGAGCGCTACTCCGTTCGACGGTATCAACATCGAGGTTACCACCTACGATGACGGCACTCGCACCACCCGCAAAGTACTTCGTTAATTACCCTATTCCCTAATATCACCGAGGGCGACCCAACACGGGCCGCCCTCTTTATTATATATAATGTCAAGACAGCGACCGGCGGCCCGACGGGATTGCCGACGGCCGAATTGGCCGGAAAGCGAAAAATGAAGAAAAAAGAACCGTCCCTTTTTCTTCATTTTCCGGCGGCGGAAGGGGCGCCGGAGAGGCCGCGGGAGGGCTTTGACTTCGACAAATTTGCTGTCGCCCGAAATGGGTGGCGCGGACTTTGGCACGTGTTAAATTGGTGTAATTATGCCCCGATTTCGTTAAATCAACTTAACGACGGGCGGGCATAGTTGCTCGCGCGAAAAATAATGTATACTTTTGCAGGCTGAACACAAATCGAAACGTATATTTACTCTACTAATATGAAAAATAGAAACGCACTGGGACGCGGGCTCGACTCGCTCATCTCGATGGACGACATCATCACCGGCGGCAGCAGTGCTATCAACGACATAGCAATCGACCGGATCAGTCCGAACCCCGACCAACCTCGCACCAACTTCGATGCTGAGGCCCTCGAGGAGCTGGCAACGTCGATACGCGAACTCGGAATCATTCAGCCATTGACCGTGCGCTCGATTGGTTCCGACTCCTACCAGATTATCTCGGGTGAGCGCCGATACCGCGCCGCCAAGCTCGCGGGGCTGGCTTCGGTTCCGGCCTATGTGCGTGAAGCCGGCGACACCGAGCTCACCGAGATGGCACTTATTGAGAACATCCAGCGAGAGGACCTCAACGCCATTGAGATTGCCCTTACGTTCCGCAAACTCATCGAGCAATATGACCTCACGCAGGAGCGCCTGAGCGAAAGAATTGGCAAGAAACGCACCACCATCGCCAATTTCCTTCGCCTGCTGAAGCTTCCGGCCGAGGTACAGCTCGGACTCCGCGACAAGCGGGTGGACATGGGACACGCACGTGCATTGCTCTCGCTCGACGACCCCAAGCTGCAACTCAAGCTCTACAACGAGATTCTGAAGAACGGCTTGAGCGTCCGCCAGGTGGAGCAACGAGCACGCGACTACCAGCAGGCGCGACTCAACGGAGCGAAGACTCCATCGGCACGCAACGCGTCGCAGTTCGACGTGATGACTCGTCACCTGTCGTCGTCGTTCGGCGTGCCTGTGAAATTTACATGCGACATCAACGGCAAGGGTAAAATCACCTTCCCGTTCAAAAACGAGCAGGAGCTCGAAAAAATCATCGCCATTTTCGACAGTCTCAAAGGCTGAACACCACGACAGACGGCGATGAAATGTGTTTTTAATTGATGACATTGTGACTGTTTTGACGCACTTTAGGCATAAAGCGATGAAAAATATATGGACAGCGATTATATTGATGCTGTTCACGCTCGCTCCCATAGCAGCAGGTGCGCAAAACACCGACCCCGACCCTAACGCCGACCGGCCCGCGGTGACAACGCCAGTGCGACAACGGACGGCTCCGTCGGACCGACGGCAGCACAACACGGGCATCGACCGCGACACGGTCGTTTTCTCGCCCGAGGGAGCACGAAAGCACGACCGCGTGACCGTAGTCGCTCCGCCAGTGGCCAAAGTCGACTCCGCCGGAATGAAAGTGAAGGTCTTCAACCCCGACCCACAGCGAGCGCTCTGGATGTCGGCACTATGTCCGGGACTGGGACAAATCTATAACCGGCGTTACTGGAAACTGCCCATCATTGTGGGCGCATACGTGGGTTTAGGTTACGGAACAGCGTGGAACAACCGAATGCTCGGAGACTACACGAAGGCCTACCGCGACATTATGGACAACGACCCTACCACACGGTCGTACATGAACTTCTACCCGCCAACAGTCGATGAAAGCAGCATCGACAAGACGTGGCTGCAGAAGGCTTTGAAAAATAAAAAAGACTACTACCGTCGTTACCGCGACATTTGCATCATAGCGATGGTCGGTGTCTATCTGCTAAACATAGTCGACGCTTATGTCGACGCTTCGCTCGCTCATTTCGACATCAGTCCCGACCTGTCGATGCGAGTCCACCCTGAGGTCATCACTACCCAGCCGCAGTTGGGCCTCGGGACAAACACTTCGGTCGGGATAGGTTGCTCGCTTAACTTCTGAGCGGCACAACGACATTTGAAAATATAACAATACACATATATAATAAGATTATGAAGACTTTGAAATATACTATCGCGCTCCTGGCAGCGGCTTCGCTATCTTTCTCGGCAGCTAACGCCGCGCCCAAGGGCAAAAACGTGCTCTCGCTCAAGGAGACAATCACCGACAAGAACATCTCGTTCCCCTACTCCTTCGCGACCGACACTCAAGAGATGATGAACAACTGGTATCTGCAGAATTATGCGATACTCGACTACAACGTCGACAAGAAGTCGACGGTCAACGTCAGCGACGAAGAGTACATACGGCGACTAAAACAGATGCCCACCACCATCGAAATGCCTTTCAACCAGGTGGTGCGCTCCTATATCGACCGTTATGCCAACAAATCGCGCACTCTGGTGGAGCAGATGCTCGGCATGAGCCTCTACTACATGCCCATCTTCGAGGAAGCGCTCGAACGCGAAGGTATGCCTCTCGAACTCAAGTACATCCCCGTCATCGAGAGCGCCATGAACCCCAACGCGGTGTCGCCAGCCGGTGCCGCCGGACTCTGGCAGTTCATGCCCTCGACCGGTAAAGGCATGGGACTGGAAATCTCGACGCTTGTCGACGAGCGACGCGACCCGTACAAGGGTACCGAAAAGGCTGTCCAGTATTTCAAGCAACTCTACGAAATCTATGGTGACTGGTCGCTGGCCATCGCCGCCTACAACTGCGGACCAGGCAACGTCAACAAGGCCATCATTCGCGCGGGTGGTGACAACCCCGACTTCTGGGCCATCTATAACTACCTTCCCCGCGAGACTCGCGGCTACGTGCCGGCTTTCATCGCAGCCAACTATGTGATGACTTACTACAAGGAGCACAACATCAGCCCAGCCCTGGCTAAGAAACCGCTCATCGTCGACACCGTGAAAGTGAACCGCCGAGTGAACTTCAACCAGATTTCGCAGGTGCTCAACATCCCCATCGACGAAATCCGTATCCTCAACCCGCAGTATCGCCAGGACATCATCCCGGGCGACATCAAGCCCTACACTCTGGCTCTGCCTTCGCAGCAGATCTACAGTTACGTCATGGTTGAGGACAGCATCTACAACTACCGCCGCGACGTGTACAGCCAGCGCACAACAGTAGAGCCCGGTGGCACCGGATACGAGCTTGACGACAAGCCCTACGACGGCAGCGGCAGCAGCGGCGGTGTGTACAGCAGCAGCGCCGGAACAGTGCCCAGCAACACCACGACCTACACCGCCAGCAGCACCCGCAGCAGTGGCGGAGGCTATGAGAAAATCCATACCGTGCAGCGCGGCGAAAGCCTTGCCGGCATCGCCTTCAACTACGGCATGACACCCGACGAGCTCATCGCGCTGAATGGACTGCGCACCAACAAGGTGTCGAGCGGACAAATGCTCAAAGTGATTGACAAGAGCACCGCCTCCAACGACCCCGTCGAGGAAATGGAGAGCGTAACCAGCATTCGCCCCAACGACTATAACAGCGAATTACAGGCTCCGCCGAAGAATATCCACCACAACACCCAGCAGCAGACGGCACAGGTGGCCCAGCCGGCACGCCAACAGCAGCAAACGCGCCAGCAGACGCCGCCCGCAAAGCCCAAGCCCAGCGTGCAGCAGCAGGCACAAGTGCAGCAACCAGCTCGCCAGCAGACCTATCAGCAGCAGCGCCAGCAGACCTACCAGCAGCAGCGCCAGCAGAACTATCAGCAGCAACGCCAGCAGGCCTACCAGCAGCACCAGCAGTCGTACAGAGGACGTGGCGGCTACAAGCAGCAACAGCAGGCTGTTGTGGCTCAGCAACAAGCAAAGAAAGGGCACGGCGCCAAGCAGCAACAGCAGGTGGCTGGCAAGAAAGGCCATGTCGCTCAGCAGGCAGCGCCCGCAAAGGGTGGCAAGCACGGCAAGCAGGCAGCACAGCCCACTCAGATTGAAATCAAGAAAGGCGACAACCTGACTACCATCTCAAAGCGCACAGGTGTGCCAGTGGAGCAACTGCGCAAGGCCAACGGCGGTAAGGACCAGATACAAGCCGGCAAGACCCTGAACCTCAACCAAGGTAGGGGCGGAAAGGCTACAAAGCAGCAGGCAGCACCCGCCAAGGGTGGCAAGAACGCCAAGAAGCAGGCAGCGCCAGCCAAGAAAGGCAAGAAGAAATAAACCGACAACAAGCGCCGCCGTGGAAAAAATCCAGCTCAACAACACACTGCCCCATGTCTTCGCCAACAGCGAAGTCATGAACAGTGACATATGGCACAAGGAGGTCTCTTTCGAGCGAGGAAAGAGCTACCTCGTGATTGCCGAGAGCGGTACCGGCAAGTCGTCGCTGTGCAGCTACATCTACGGCTACCGTGTCGACTACAGCGGCGATATTCTCTTCGACGGGCGAGACATCAAGGCTCTCTCAATCGCGCAATGGTGCGAGGTGAGACGACGTGAAATAGCCTACCTGCCGCAAGACATGCGCCTGTTCCCCGAGCTCACCACGATGGAAAACATCGAGCTCAAGAACAGCATGACGCACTTCAAAACCACAGCGCAGATTGAGCAGATGCTCGAACAGCTCGGAATAGCCGAGAAACGCGACGCGCTCGTGGGCAACCTCTCCATCGGGCAGCAGCAACGGGTGGCCATAGTGCGAACGCTGTGCCAGCCGGCGCAATTCATACTGCTCGATGAGCCGGTAAGCCATCTCGATGCCGTCAACAACGAAATCGTGGCGAAAATGGTTCGCGACGAGGCCCAGCGGCAGGGTGCCGCCGTCATCGCCACCAGCGTGGGCAACAACGTGATGCTCGACTTTGATTCACTGCTACAACTTAGTTTGCCAAACGTTTGACACCGTATTACGACTATGAAAGGACTATTGTGGAAATTGCTACGGAAGCACATCAGCCGCACTCAGCTGGTGGGTTTCGCCATAGCCAATCTCATAGGCCTGACCATCGTCATTCTCGCCGTGCAGTTCTATCAGGACGTGAGGCCCATCTTCAACGACGAGGAGAGCTTCATCAGCAAGGACTTCCTCATCATCACCAAGAGCGTGACTACCGCCGGTGCGATGATGGGTAACAGCGGCGAGTTCAGCGATGCCGACGTGGACGATCTCGTACGACAGCCCTGGTGCCGGCGAGTAGGTAAGTTCGTCAGCAGCGAATACACCACACAGGCCGCGCTGGGCGTAAGCGCTAACTCTACACGCGCTATGCACACACAGTTCTTCTTCGAGTCGATTCCAGGTGAGTTTATCGACATCGACCCCGACGAATGGGACTTCAACCCGGAGCATCCCGAGGTGCCGGTCATTGTCTCGCGCGACTACCTGTCGCTCTACAACTTCGGATTCGCAGCCGCTCAAGGACTGCCCAAGGTCAGCGAGGGCCAAGCCGGAAACCTTCCCATGTCGTTCACACTGAGCGGTAACGGGAAGCGCGACACCATGCCGGGACGAATCGTGGGATTCTCCAACCGACTGAACACCATTATCGTGCCCGAAAAATTCATGAAATGGAGCAACGAGCAGTACGGCGACGGAGGACGGCAGAAACCGCTGCGACTCGCCGTGGAGGTGAACCGCCCGGGCGACGTGAAAATCGACGAGTACATGAAAGCCCACAACTACGAGATTGCTGGCGACAAGATGTCGTCGGGCAAGGCTTACTACTTCATGACGGTGATTATCTCCATCGTCATCATCGTGGGTATCATCATCAGCCTGCTGTCGTTCTTTGTGCTCATGCTCAGCATCTACCTGCTGCTACAGAAAAACACACGCAAGCTGCAGGACCTGCTCTTGCTCGGATACTCGCCCTCGCAGGTGTCGCGAACCTACCAGCGCATGGTCGTCGTCATCAATGCCATAGTGCTCGTCGTGGCAATAATCCTCATGCTTGTGGCGCGAAACTACTACATGGATACGCTGTCGCAACTGGGCACTCAGGGTGGCAGTCTGCTCTGGGCTGTCATCGTGGCTATAGTCATTATGGCAGCCATCACCACTGGCAACATCATCGCCATCAAGCGCAAGGTCCTCTCGCTCTGGCACCACAACTGACTCCTTCAAAAGTAGTTTTTCATGCAATTTTCGCAATTTTTTGTGAAACCCATGTATACAGTTGTATATAAGTCGCATTTTATCCTTTTTTTAGCAGTTCAACACTACTAAAAGTAGGGAAAAATGCGAATAATTCATATTTATGTGAATTTTTTTCGATAAAGTTTTGTCATACCAATTTTTGTTTATACATTTGCACAGTTTTACACAATTATCATAACCTAATTATAAAAAAGTAGAAGACGTGAGAAATAAGCATTACAGGTTGCAGGTAATAATCGACCTGATTAAACGGAACAAAATTGGCAGCCAAAGCGAGTTGGCCCAAATGTTAGCGAAAAAAGGCATCGAGGTGACTCAGGCCACACTATCGAGAGACCTGAAGGCGTTGCGGGTGACGAAAGTGCCCACAGCCGACAACGACTACATGTACATCATCCCCGACAGCAACGACATCCACGACAGCCTCATCTCCACAGGCCAAGGAAATGTCACTGCACAGCAGCAGTTCGGCTTCGTGTCGATTGAGTTCTCGGGCAACATGGTGGTAATCAAGACACGCAACGGATATGCCGCGGGACTCGCCTACGACATCGACATGAGTCAGTCGCCCGAGATTCTCGGAACGATTCCAGGTGCCGACACGGTGTTCGCCATCTTGCGCGAAGGCGTCAGCCACGAGAGGGCGCTGCAAGTGCTGTCGCGATTTGTCCCCATCGACAAATAACGAGAACAAATATAACGAGATATGATCAAAGTTGGAGTAACCGGAGGTGAGACACCCATTGCCGGCGAATTGGTGAGGATCCTCATCAACCACCCCGATGTCGTAATTACATGGATTGAGAGCGAATCTCTGTCGGGACGACGCGTCGACAACGAATATCGCGGCCTCATTGGCGAGATGGAAATGACGTTTACCGACAACGGATGCGAGGACGACGTGGACCTCGTGTTCAGCTGCGACGGCAAACCCACATCGAGCGAACGGGTGCTCACCATCGACCTTACCCAACGGCACGTCATCGAACGCGACGGAGAGCCGTGGATCTACGGCCTGCCGGAAATGAACCGCAAGCGACTGGTTCACGACCAGACGCATGTGGCATGC
>JBGUHM010000057.1:0-5481 GCA_045112115.1 Sodaliphilus sp.
CCCGTCGGCAGCGTCGTGGGCGTCGACATCGTTCAACCACTCAAGCAGCAGTCTGAAGTTCTACTTCCCAACTCAAGGAGCCTACTATATAGCATACAACAACACCAATCTGAAGAACTACGTTACATTGAGTTCGGTTCACGACTATGTGTCGTGCAGCGATGCTAGCAGCGACGGCTACTATTACGTCTTCACCAAGGGCCTTTACCCCGGCGAGGCGTGCGAGATGGGACTCGTGGGCACAGATAAAACGAGCATCTACCTCACCTCGGCCAACACCAGCGCGAAGAAGGACGGCCGCACCTACACCTGCACCAACATCGTTGACGAAGCTTTCTCCTCCAGAACCTCAATCACCAGTGTCAACATCAACTACTCCGGGCTGAAAGAAATCGGGAGTGAAGCATTTTACGGCTGCACCGGCCTTACGTCACTAAGCTTCACCGACGTGGGCGTGACACGCATCGGGCAGTGGGCCTTCCATGGCTGCACCGGCCTGACGACACTCACCATCCCCTCGTCGCTGAAGAAAATCGACGGCGGCGCGTTCTACGGATGCACCTCGTTGACGAGTGTGACCTGGAACGCTCTCGACTGCGAGGGCACCACCTTACAGGTCAATCGCCCCTTCGAGGGCTGCAATGCCATCAAAACACTGACGTTCGGCTCGTCGGTCTACGGCATTCCGGCACTGCTCTGCATGGACGGTTTCAAGCAGGTGACGACTTTCACCGTTCCCGAGAGCGTGACGAAAGTGGGTGAAGGCGCGTTCCGAAACATGACCGCGCTGACGAGCGTGAACTGGAACGCCGCAAGTTGTGCCGACTTGGCCGACGGTGCCTCCTGGTGGTTCCAGGGCTGCACCAGCCTCACTCGCATGTCGTTCGGCAACAACGTATTGCGAATCCCGAAGAGAATATGTGCCGGCGTGACCTCGCTGCGCACGCTCTATATGATGAGCAAGGTTCAGGAAATAGGCGACGAAGCCTTCTATAACTGTTATCAGCTCACCGACCTGGAACTTTACGGCGACTTGCAGAAAATAGGGACGGGAGCGTTCCGCTACTGTTCCGGGCTGAAGACAATCTCGGCGCATATCCTCTACCCGCAGGATCTCACTTACGGCGACAACATCTTCGACGGTGTCGACAAACTGGTATGCAACCTTTGGGTGCCGTACGGCACGTTGAGCTACTATAAGCGTACATACCCTTGGAGCGAGTTCTACATCATGCATATGATGGGCGATTCACCGCTGGGCGACCTCAACGGCGACGGACTGGTGAACACCGGTGACGTGAGCGAGCTGTACCAAGCGCTGCTGGCCGGCTCCACCGAAGGCCTCTACGACCTCAACTTCGACGGCTCGGTGAACACCGGCGATGTCTCAACCCTCTACAAAATCATCCTCGGCTCGTGATTGATTTTGTTTCGACAATTGAAGCGCAGAAGACACTCATACGGCGGCTCGCAGCAATGCGGGCCGCTTTCTTTTTCATAGTTTTTTTAATTTTTTTATGGTAAAATAGAAGTTAATTGTGAAAAATTGTTTATCTTTGCAAGTGAAAGCATACACTATTTAACTATGAATATGTTAAACAATTAGAATACAATAGATCATGAAGAAATTATTACTTTTGTTATGTTGCTTCGCGCTGGCGATAACAGGCGCCAGAGCACTCACATTCACTGTGGGCAACTACAATTATCAGACCCTGGCGGAGGAAGGAGAGGTTATGGTCACCGGGCTGTCAAGCGCCGGAAGCAACCTGAGTACGCTGAACATACCCGGTAGGGTCACCTACAACGGCACTGAGTACCGAGTACAGCAAATCGGGCCGCAGGCGTTCATGAACAAGACCAATCTCGTTAATGTTTATGTCGGGTACGGCATCGAGTATCTTGGCGAGCAAGCCTTCTCCGGCTGCACCTCGCTGTCTACGGTGAGGCTTCCGAGCACGACCAAAACACTCAACCAGTACACTTTCTACAACTGCACGTCGATGAGTTCGTTCAGCTGTGCAGCCCAGGAGCCCCCCACGGTTTATCCCAACACATTCACCAATATGAGGAAGTGCAATGTGTATACTTCGATGTGGCCGTCCTATTACACCGATGTGAGCGAATGGAAGGCCATCGACTCCAACGGCTGGGTCGAAGAAGACGGAACGAAGGCCTACGACTACCGCGACACCGGCCGCGACCTATATATGCTGATTCACACCGACCGAACCACGCCGAGTTATTCGGCCCGGGCCACACTGTTGACCGTCGGGACAAACGCCACTTATATTCCCATCTCCAGTTTCACCGACGAAACGCCGGTGAACTACGGCGGATGCTCCACCGGCTACACCTTCAACCTGACTCGTATCCACACCGGTGCTTGCGAAGGCAACACCAAGATCACCAGCGTGGGACGCACCGACCTCGGCGACAACACATACTTTGAGGAAGTGGGCGACCGCGCGTTCCGCAACTGCACGTCGCTCACCACGGTATGCATTCCTTCCGGTAAAATCTATTATTCCTTCAGCGGCTGCACGAGTCTGACGACGGTCAAACTCTACGGTAGCACAGAGAGTAAAGGTGTCACACAACTTGGATATTCGTGCTTCGAGGGTTGCACATCGCTCAAATCGCTCTACCTCCCTTCGAGTGTATCCACCTTCCTTCATGACGCAGTGGCTGGCTGCACACAACTCAAGGCCATCGAGGTCAGCCCGAACAGCGAGTCTTTCACCGCCGACATCGACGCTTACGGCAACGGTCAGCTCTACAGTAAGTTTCACACGTACCTGTATCAGGTGCCCGGAGCAAGCAACAACGCCAACATCCATCCTGACTGCCAGAGAATAATAAGAGGCTGCTTCAACGGGAACACGCAAATCACCAAAGTCGACCTGCCATACGGATTAAAAACAATCGAAGGGAACGCGTTCAATAACTCCGCAATCAAATCGCTCAAAATACCCAGTTCACTCACCGAGATGGAAAGCACCTCGTTCAATGGCATGACCAACTGCGAGGTTATCTACCTTAACACGACAACCCCGCCGGTGAGCCAGCTCACCACGTCGTTCTCCAAGAGCGTCGTGCTGAATGTGCCGCACGGAGCCACGAGCCGATACAGCGCCTGGAGCAGCCTGTTCACCGGAGGGGTATATGAAGGCGCCTACGACATTCAGGGCGACGGCTCCGACGCCACACATAAAGGCACATTCTACACCGTCACCAGCAACCAGTCGTACACCGACACCAACGTCCAGGCCTCAGCCGCAAAGGGCAAGCTGCGCATGGTGGCCGGCAAGAACGCCTGGCCTGGCAGTGGATACGCCTACACCCAGAACAACAACACGTTCTACGTGGAACTGAAAGATTTGGTGGATGGATACATCGTCACCGAAATTGAGCGCGACATGTACAAGAATCAAACAAAATTGCTATACGTTAGCGGGGGTAATGGCATGCAAAACCTCGGGGCACAAGCCTTCTCAGGCTGCACCTCGCTCCAACAAATCGACATACCCTACCTCAAGCACATAAGCGACTCGACATTCATGGGATGTACGAGCCTGACCCAATACGAAGCGCCGGAGTCGCTGTCGTGGATCGGGCTGAAGGCGTTCTACGGCTGCACCAGCATGACCAAACTGCTGCTGGCACGCGACGGCGTCAACCAGACAACAGGGCTGAACAATGACGCCTTCGGCAACAATGCCTCAGGATTTGAATGCTTTGTGCCGATGCGACATTTCGACGATTACTACACCCAAGTGGGCGGCTGGCCAAGCACCGGCACCACAGCACGCACGAAGCTGCAGCCGATGGTCAAGGCCACCAGCCAGTGGCTGACCATCACCACGTGCTCCCAACCGGTGTATCTACCTGGAGGTGGCTCATCGTTCTTTGCCGTTACCGGTTACGACGAGAACGCCTCCGGCAAACTCACCACCAAGCGCGTCACCGGCAACGTGGCACCCACCACGGGTCTGATTATGAGGACTGTGCCAAGATTTGTGGGCAATTACATTCTGTTTAACACAGCCTCATCGGGCAACACTCCGGAAACCAACCTGCTTGTGGGTGTACCCAAAGAAGGCGTCTCTTTAACCACCAGCAACTACTACGGCAATTATCTGTTCGACACCGCTACCAGCCGCTTTAATAAAATCACAGCGAGCACAACGGTACAAAACGACCAATGCTATCTGCACATCGAGGGACACGATCCGTCGACGGTCAAGTCTTACCAAATCGACCAGATTTACTGCCGCGGATTCAAATACGGCGACTTCTGGTTCGACGACGGCGACCCAAACAACAGCGGCAACGGCACCAGCGACGTTACACTCATTGCACCGCAAAATGGCGACAGCTACAACCTGACCGACATGGAAGTGCTCGCAAGTTTCACCTACAACGGCAGGACGCGAAACGTGTACGCCGTTGAAGGCGGGGCTTTCACCGGACAACTGGTCAACAATCTCACGCTGCCCGCAACAGTGAGAATCCTGCGCACCGACGCCTTCAAAGATGCAACACGGCTTAAGAAACTTGTCATACTGTTCAATTACAGTCCAACCATCGGAATCTTTGAGGAGAACTTCGCCAGCGGCAACGACCCAGATTTTGCCTGCTACGTGTCAAACACCTTCCTCTACGCTTATATGAACAAAAGCCCGAACATCAACTTCCTGCCGTGGATTGAGTTCACTGGCGGCGATTACCTGCCGTTCTCCTGCTGCAAGGATGTGACCTTGCCCGTAACATTAAAGGCCTACACCGTGAGCGGCTACGACACACGCACGCGTGTAGCCACCACCACCGAGCTGACCGACCTCGACATCCCGTCGCACACCGGACTGCTGCTCAAGGGTAACATGGGAGATCGCATTCTGCTCTATAAGAGCACCAGTCCTACTACTATCGGCACCAACCACCTGGTGTCGTATGTACAAGACGATCCATCACCGAACTCGTTCCCCGACATCTGCGCGTTCTACTTCAACAACGATGAGAAGCAATGGACAAAAACCATGGATCTCAAATACGGCTACTCCTATCTGGGCCTTTCCGCCAACATCGTGGGCAGCGACACCACCTCTCCTGTCTATCTTGACCTGGAATATACTGCCCCGACCATATTAGGCGACCTCAACGGTGACGGCTTCGTCAATACCGGCGACGTGAGCGTGCTCTATCAGGCAATCGTCAGCGGCTCGACCGATGCTCTATACGACCTCAACGGCGACGGCAACGTGAACACCGGCGATGTCTCGATGCTGTACAGCCTCATCATTGTCGGCTGATATTTTAACTTGAAAACCTGATTTAACGGCTCGCAGCAATGCGGGCCGCTTTTTTGCTTTTTTTAACGGTTGATATTGTGTTAATTGTGAAATTTTATTTAATTTTGTAGCGATTCATTAATACATTTTTGCTGAAATAATTATAAACCGTTAAAATACAATCGCTTAT
>JBGUHM010000058.1:0-7170 GCA_045112115.1 Sodaliphilus sp.
CGAAATCACAAAATTGTGGTATTGAAAACCGAGAAAATCACCAAATAGGGTTATTGCCGGCGTAGCCAAACGGCAGTAATTTTGCACCGTCAAAGCACATAAGATGAATTTTAGTTATTAGTTGAATGTTGGTTGGTTTAGACCTGTAAAACAGTTTCATATAACACCAAAATTAAAGAATTACATTAATGGATGAATAAAACATAGTCAGTAAGTAAGTAAACTAAAAGCGCGGCACGACGGTAACGGGCGATGAGAATCGCCAACCGAAACGAGCCGCGTTTTTTTATTTGCTTCGGGTAGATGGCATTTGCCTGATTAAAGAAAAAGCTGTATATTTGCACTCCAGTTATGAGTGAAATGAGAAAGATATTGATTATATTTCAGGTGGCTGTTATTGCCCTGTTGAGTTCGTGCGGCAACAATGAAAGGCAGTCAACCTCAACATCGCCGTCGGCGCCATCGTCGTCGAGCGTCGCTTCCGCGTCGATGGCTTTAGTGTCTAATGGGTTGGCAGAGGAAACGTCACGCCTTTCGCCGGCGAAGTCGAATAACCACATCGATTCGCTGATGATAGCGAAGGGGCTGGTCGACCTTCAGACGCTTGGCGCCGAAGGCATCAGCGTTGAATTGCGTTACGCTACGCCCAACAATTTCGTGGGCGAGGTGTTGTATGACGATTTGCGCAAGGCTTATGCCGAGCGCGAGACGGCAAAGTCGCTGTTGGCGGCACTCTCGGACCTTCGCTCCGAGGACCCCGCATGGGGAATAGTGGTGTATGATGCCGCACGTCCGATTAGTGTGCAGAGGCGTATGTACGATAAGGTGAAGAACACCAACAATGCCCGCTATGTGGCTCGGCCCACCGGCGGCGGTCCGCATAACTACGGCATGGCGCTCGACATCTCGCTCACTTATAACGGTAAACCCGTGGACATGGGCACCGAGTTCGACACGTTCGACGAGCGAGCGCATATCACAGCCGAGGATGCGCTGGTTGAGCGTGGTCTGATAAGCGCTGAGGCCCGCGACAACCGTCGTCGCCTTCGTCGGGCAATGACGCGTCACGGCTTCGGCACCTTCTCCCGCGAGTGGTGGCATTTCACTCGTTACGACATGAAGTACACCCGCAGCCATCTGCCTCTGCTCGACTTCTGACACAAGAATTAAACGACTCGGCCGCTGGTGAGTCGAAAGAAAAAACATAACTACGATGAGAAAACAAATTATTGCAGCTATGCTGCTGACGGTTAGCGTGATAACGGCTTCGGCGCAGTCGGTTGACACGCGGGTCCATATCTTCGATCCCAAGGTGAAATCGCTGAGGGTGGCACCTGTCAACAACCCGTATCTGCCGGCAATCTATGTGCTGGGCAGCGACCAGAGGCTGAACGTGAACTTCGACGTGCTCGACCCCGACGCGCAATACCTGCGCTACAGCGTAGTCCACTGCGACGCCTTGTGGCAACCGTCGGTGTTGGTCGAGAGTGAGTATGTGGACGGCTTCAACGAGGCCGACATCGAGGACTTCGCGATGAGCGAGGCCACATTCGTAAACTATTTCAACTATAATTTCACGATCCCCAACGACAACTTCGTGATAACCAAAAGCGGCAACTATCTGCTGAAAGTGTACCGTCAGGACGACCCCGACGCAGTGCTGTTCCAGACGCGTTTCTGCGTGAGCGAGAACTCGGTGACAGTGCTGGCCGACGTCACTTCGCGCACCGACGAGGACTACAACAACCGTCACCAGCAGGTGAGTTTCGAGGTGGTGGCGCGTCAGGGCGCCATAGCCGACCCGTACAGCGAACTCACGGCAGTAGTGACGCAGAACTCCCGCACCGACAACGCCGTGGTGGTGCGGGAACCCATGATGGTGTCGGGCGGCAAAATCATCTACGACCACAACCGTAGTCTGATTTTCAACGCCGGCAACGAGTACCGCCGTTTCGAGACGGTGACGCTGCACTATATGAACATGGGTGTGTCGGAAATCCGCTATTTCGAGCCGTACTATCACGCAACGGTCTATACCGACGAATCGCGCGCTAAGTCGCAGTATCTCTACGACCAGACCCAACACGGACGGTTCACCATCCGCAACGCCGAGGCTCCCGACCGCGGCGATATCCAGGGCGATTACATGGTAACCCACTTCACGCTCGACACCGAAGGCGAGCGCATCACCAACGGCCGCATCTTCCTCCAGGGCGAGATGACCGAGGGACTGCCTCTGAGCGACTGTATGATGAAATGGGACGATGCCTCAGGCCTTTACACGTGCAACCTGTTGCTGAAGCAGGGACATTACAACTACCAATACTTGTGGGTACCCGACGGAATGGCCATCGGCCAGACCAGCCTCATTGAGGGTGACAAGTATCAGACAATCAACGAGTATATGGTGAAGGTGTACGACCGCCCGTTCGGCGAGCGTTACGACCACCTGATCGGCTACGCAATAGCCTATTCCGGCAAGTAACCAGCTTTGCAATATCTATTTACGGCACAAACGGGCTTCTGGACGAAGTCCGTTTGCTACGTTATGTGTCTCAACCCCCTGCGGTTAAACCCAAATCGATCGAACATCAACCACGGATTCCGCTGATTTTCCGGATTTATTGACCTCCACTCCAGAATGTTGACTATCTGCCTACCCACGGAGTTGAAAAGGAACTCCCCAAACTCCCAAGCCTCCGTAGAGTACCCAACCCGAACTAATCCGAGAAAACACGGGCTTTAACACGGGCTTTAATTGGGTGTTTATTGATATTTCGGGGGAATAATTTGGTCAATTGAAATATTTCGTCTAATTTTGTAAGTTAAAAACTTTGTAAAACTACGAAATTTGGCGGAAAAGAGGTCACATAAGGTATGGAAATACGTGGCGTGGTCGCTGGGAGCGCTTGTGTTCTTGGTGCTTCTGCTACCTGCTGCGCTGTACATTCCATGGGTTCAGAATGTGGCCAAAAACTACGCTTGCGACTATGTGAAGAAAGAGACCGGCCTTGATGTGAGCATCGACCGCGTTCTCATCAAGTTTCCGCTCGATGTGAGTCTGGACAACGTGTGTGTGCTCTATGAGAACCGCGACACCATGCTGACGGCATCGAACTTCACGGCCTCGATTGCCGTGCGTCCGCTGCTCAACTTGCAGGTGAACGTCGACGAAGCGCGCCTGAGCGATGCGTATTACCATCAGGTGAGCGAGGACTCTTCAATGGTGTTCTCGGCTCGGGTTAACCATTGTCGCCTCAAAGGCTCGCAGGTGGACCTTGAACGCAATCTGGTGAATGTGCTCGACGGCGAGCTGAGCGGCGGCAAGGTTGATTTGGAATACCGCCCGTGGAAGGTGGTATATGAAGAACCCGACACGGCATCGACCGCCTGGCGCATCAACGCATACCACCTGAAACTCAAAGACATAGACTACACGATGACGATGTTGCCCACGATTGACCGTATGACAGTTCATTTAGCTGAGGCGACGCTTGAGGACGGCAAGGTAGACACGGGTGAGCATCTGGTGAATGCTAAGATGCTGGCCGTCGACAGTGTGGACTGTCGTTATACCTATTATCCTTCGGCTCGAGCGGCCGAGTTTGAACGCAGCCATCCGTTGCCGGTCGACACATTCCGTCATCCGTCATCCGACAGTATCCCGTGGCTGGTGAAAGCCGACAGCCTGAGCCTGAAGCGCTCACACGCTGTCTATGCCGCCAGTGGCGCGCAACCACGCGGCAAGTCGCTCGATATGGACTATATCGAGGCTGACGGCATTAACGTAGGAATGAAAAACTTCTACAACCGCGGCACCGACGTGAGCATGGTGGTAAGTGAACTGGCGGCCCGCGAGCGGTGTGGGGTAGAGGTGACCAGCGGTCACGGAGGAGTGTCGCTCACCGGCGACGCATTGGCGTTGACCGACTTCCGCCTCAAGACGAGAGAGAGTGACATCTCGCTCGATACGCGAGTCGACATGAGTATGCTTGACAATCCGTCGCAGGGCAACCTGCGGCTGACCACCGACTCGCGAATCTCGCTGCCTGAGGTGACGCGTCTGTATCCCGACCTTGCGCCGACGCTCAAGGGCATCCCGCAGTCGCGTCCGCTGGCTGTACGCGGCAACGTGAGCGGCAATTTGAGCCACCTGCGTCTCGACCGCGTGAATGTGGATCTGCCTCAGGTACTCACGGCGCAGGCGACGGGCACTGTCGACAATGTCACCGACCCGAAGCGATTGAGCGGAAACCTTGATTTCACCGCAAAAACCGGCAACTTGAACTCGCTGAAAGGTCAGTTCCTGGACAAGGCCACAGCGGCACAAATCAACTTGCCGCCTATGGCGATGAGCGGCCGAGTGAACTTCAGCCCAACGAGCATAAAAGGTGATGCGAAACTAAGCACCGGCGGAGGCACTGCCGTGGCAAAGGGCGAGTTCAACACCTCGCGCCAGAGCTACGATATAGATGCCACCATGACGAATTTCCCGGTGGCGTCGCTGATGCCGTCGCTGGGTGTGGGCGATGTCACGGCCCATGTCACGGCCCGCGGACAAGGCTTCGATTTCTTGAAAGGCACGACGACAGTAGACGCCCAAGTCGACCTCAACTCGCTGGCATATAACGGCGCCGTGTACAGCAATATACGCGGAAACGTCAAGATGCAGGGCGGGCATGTGAGCGGCCATGTGGTCTCGGGCAACAAGAATTGCGACCTCGATGTCGCTGTCGACGGCACTATTCAGGGCGACCGCTATGTACTTGATCTCAACGGCAAAGTAAACTCTCTCGACCTGAAGGCGTTGAAGCTGTACGACGGGGAGTGCAACGGTAGCGCGCTGGTTGACGCTACTGTAGATATCGACCTCAAACGGGGCGTCTACAACGGCAGCGGAACGCTTCGCGACGTGAAGTGGCACCTCGACGGCGACGACATCTACAGCGACGAGATGGCTCTGACCTTCGCTGCCGACAAGAACTCGTCGATGGCCAGTTTCGAGGACGAGGGCTCGCATTTCCATTTCAACGCCGATTGCGGTCTGGACGACTTGCTGAAGCATTTCACCAAGGTCGCCGACATAGCCAAGCGGCAGTACCACGACCACTCGCTCGATATGGAAGAGCTGCATCACGCCCTTCCCAAGTTCGACCTCTCGGTGAAGATGACGCCCAACGGCCTTGTTCAGAGGTATCTGGCAAGGTATGACGTTGACTTCCGCGACATCGACCTGACGATGCGCAACGACTCCACGATATTCATGGACGGCAAGGTGATGTCGCTGTCGATAGGCGAGACCGTCATCGACACGCTCATACTAAGCGCTCGCGAGAGGAACAAATACCTTACTTTCGACGCTCACATGGGCAACCATCCCGGCACTTGGGACGAGTTTGCCCAGGTCGACATCCACGGCGGCGCGATACGCTCCACAGTCGATTTCCTTGTGGAGCAGCGTAACATCAAGGGCGAGCAGGGTTACCGAATCGGTGCGAACGCCACGTTGCGCAAGAGCGAGGTTGCTGTCCGCCTGTTCCCTCATGAGCCGATAATCGGCTATCGCCAGTGGGAGATGAACGATTCGAACTATGTCAACATCGATTATGTGAACAGGCGTCTGTTGGCTGACTTGCAACTGAAGAGCGATGAGAGCAAAATCTCGCTGACCTCGCTGCCGGCGTCCTATGATGCCAATAAGGACGACATCGACCTCAAAATTGAAAATCTCAAGATTGAGGAGTGGACGCGGATTGTACCGTCGCTCGAGGATATGACCGGCACGCTCAACGCCGACATCCAGCTCGATTTCGACGGAAAGAACGTGGAGGGTGACGGCGTGGCTGAAATCAAGTCGTTCACCTATGCCGGCCGAAAAGAGGGCGACCTTGCGATGAAGACGCATTTCCAGGTCGACCCGCTGACGGCGAGCACGCGTGTCAACGCCGACATCGATATCGACGGCTCCACCGTGGCGGTGGCAATGGGTTCGCTCAACGACGAGACCTCCGAAAGCCCGTTCAACCTCGACATGACGCTCAAGCGCTTCCCGCTTAAGAAGGCCAACCCGTTCATTCCCGGCAACCTGATTCGTCTGGACGGTTTCCTTACCGGAGACGTCGCCATAAAGGGCTCGATGGAAAATCCCATCATCAACGGCTATCTCGAGGGCGACTCGGCGATGGTGAAGGTGCCGCGCTACGGCAGCACCTTGCGCATCAGCAACGAGCGCATCCCGGTGAAAGGCAATGTGATTAATTTCAATGATTTCAAGATACTTGGACTCAACGACCAGCCGGTCAACCTCAACGGAGTGGTCGACGTGCGTGACCTTGACAACATGGTTGTCGACCTGCAGATGCAAGGGCGAAACGTGCAGTTCATCGGTGCCGAGCAGCGGCGAATGAGCGAGATTTTCGGCAAGGGCTACGCCGACTTCAGCGGTGCGGTGAGGATGCGCGGCGATTACATTGACGTACGTGCCGATGCCACTCTTCTCACTGGCTCGAATATCACCTATGTGATGCAGGAGGAGGTGAGCACACTCACTTCGCGTGTCGACAAGAATATGGTCACCTTCATCAATCCCAACGACTCGGTGAGCGCTAACCAGTCGCTGATGACGGCGGCTCGCTCGTCGTCGGTCAACGTGCTGGTGAACATTGGTGTGGAACAGGGCGCGAAAATCAACGTATTCCTCTCGGAGGACGGCAATGACCGTGCCTCGATTGACGGTTCGGGCAATCTGCGTTATACGCTCGACTTCGCAGGAAAAGACAACCTCTCGGGCACATATACAATCACCAGCGGCAGCGTGCGCTATACGCCGCCGGTGATATCCCAGAAGCAGTTCACCATCAATGAGGGAAGCCGTATCACGTGGACCGGCGACATGCTGAACCCGCAACTCGACTTGAGTGCGTATCAGCAGCAGAAAGCGAGTGTGAGCGGTGACGACAAGAAGTCGCGTTTTGTCGACTTCCTCATCGAGGCCAACGTTGGCGGCACATTGGGCAACATGGACCTGAACTTTGACCTTGAGGCGACCAACGACATGACCGTGGCCAACGAGATACAGTCGATGTCGCCCTCTCAACGCTCACAAGCTGCTATCAACATGCTGTTGTACAACACCTATAGCGGTCTGTCGTCGGCCAGCGGTCCCAATAT
>JBGUHM010000059.1:0-11554 GCA_045112115.1 Sodaliphilus sp.
CCATCATGGCTGTCGTCACGCTGGTCACGGCCATTCCGTGGCTCTTCAAGCGCCGCTGGCTCATGGCGGCAATACCCGTAGCTGCCCTGCTGCTGTCGTGGCCGAGTTTGAGAACGGTAATGCCGCTGCATCTGTTCACGCCGTCGGTCGCAAAAGTTGAGCGCGACGACAACACCTTGAAACTGCTTACGTTCAACACCATGAACTTCGGGCCATACGACCCGAGCAACACTCGCCCTAACGAGTCGATGCGCTATATCATCGACAGCGATGCCGATGTGGTGCTGTTGCAGGAGGGCTCGCAGGAACGCGACTACATGAAACTGTCGAACACCCGTATGATGACCGGCGAACTCGCCAAACGCTATCCTTATCGCTCGGGACGCAACCATGACCTGATTATCTTCTCGAAATATCCCTACGAGGCAAAGACGGTGCTCGGCTCCGATGCCAATCAACCCGTGAACGGACGCGCAACCAGCTTTCTGGTGCATCATCCCGGCCGCGACATCCTGTTGGTGAGCGTGCATCTGCGCTCGATTGGTCTCAGCGAGAACGACAAGGACGAGTACGCGCGCATGACGCGTGGCGATGTACAGGGCAAGGCCGACCTCAAGAAGATGAAGCGAGGCATGATCGACAAGGTGGTGTCGTCATCGGCAGAGCGCCAGATGGAGTGTCAGGCGGTACGAGAGTTGCTCGACCGGACGCGCGACATAGATGTGATTGTGGCGGGCGACTTCAATGAAACGCCGGCATCCTACAACTATTGGACGGTACGCGGCGGCGATATGAACGATGCCTGGGCCGACGCCGGTTTCGGTTACGCCAACACTTTCAACGACCGCCGCCTGTTGTTCAAAATCGACCACATCCTTTACCGTGGCAACATGAGCGTTGTGGCCGCCGATGTCGACAAAGCCGGCGAGAGCGACCACTACCCTTTCACCGCGGTATTCCGTTTCAAATAACTTTACAAAGAAATCTAAGAAAAAGTTGTAAAAAAGGTCGAGAATCAAAATCGATTCGGTTATTTTTTGTATATTTGCATGTGTTAAGCATCAAAAATGGGCTGACATGTGCAGCCCCCTTTAGGGGCTTGATAATTGTAGCCAGCCATTTCAATGGCTGGTAAGCGGTGGAAAGAGAAGCATGCCTTTAGGTATGCGATATACCGTCGTCAAACGAACCAACCAATCAACAAATTTATGGCAAACACTTACACACAAATCTACATGCACATTGTTTTTGCTGTATCTCATCGACAGTCATTGATTTCTGAGACATGGGAGAGTGAGTTGTACGCTTATCTTGCAGGCGCTTGTAAGAAGCGGCATCATTTTGTACTCGCTATCAATGGCACTGCCGACCATGTCCATATTCTTCTAAGTATGCATCCGTCTGAAAGCGTATCTTCTCTTGTTAAGGAATTAAAGGGTCAATCATCGAAATGGATAAACGAAAAGTATCTCAATGGAATGTTCAGATGGCAGTCGGGCTTCGGTGCTTTCTCCTATAGTCGTTCGTTTATCCCGACTGTCAAGGCATATATTCTGAATCAAAAAGAGCACCATAAAAAGGAAACTTTACAAGAGGAGATGTTAGAAATCTATCGCAAAGCAGGAATAGAATATAACTCTGACTATGTGATGAGAGGATATATCGAGAAAGAATAATCGCGTACCTAAAGGCACGCCTCACATGATACGTCTTTTCCAGCCATTGAAATGGCTGGCTACAATTATCATATGCCTAAAGGCATATTATTTGTCGCATTCCGTCTCTATTTTCTATGTTTTCAAGAAAACGGACAACCCGTTTAGGGGCATAAAAATGTAGCCAGCCGTTGAATGGCTGGCTACGTTTTGCTCGTGTTGGTAGGGGCTATTTCACCAAGTGCAGGTCGTGGCCCATGCGGATTTTTTTGGTGTGCATGTAGAAGCGGTTGTACTCGTTGGGAGCCACTTCCAGGGGTACGTTCTCCACCACTTCGAGACCGTAGCCGTCGAGACCGGCGCGCTTGACGGGGTTGTTGGTCATCAGGCGCATCTTCCTCACACCGAGAATACGCAGTATGTTTGCGCCCACACCGTAGTTCCGCTCGTCGGGCTTGAAGCCCAGGTGGGTGTTGGCGTCGACGGTGTCGAGTCCGTTCTCTTGCAGTTTGTAGGCTTTGATTTTGTTCATCAGCCCAATGCCGCGTCCTTCCTGGTTCATGTAAACGAGCACGCCTTTGCCCTCTTTCTCAATCATCTGCATGGCCAGGTGAAGCTGTTCGCCGCACTCGCAGCGCATCGACCCGAAGATGTCGCCTGTGGCGCATGACGAGTGTACACGCACCAGCAGCGGCTCGTCCTTGTCCCACTTGCCCTTGATAAGGGCGATATGCTCGAGGTCGTTGTCGATTTGGCGGAACGGAATGAGCCGGAAATGTCCGTACTGCGTGGGCATGTCCACTTCTTCTCCCACCTCGACCACGCGCTCGTTGCGCAGCCGGTATTTGATGAGGTCGGCAATCGAGATGATGGGGATGTTGAATTTCTCGCTCACTTTGAGCAGCTGCGGCAGACGGGCCATCGTGCCGTCGGGGTTGATGATTTCGATAAGCGCTGCCGCGGGATAAAGCCCTGCAAGGCGCATGAGGTCGATTGAGGCCTCGGTGTGGCCGCTGCGCTTGAGCACTCCGTTGTCTTGGGCGCGAAGGGGATTGACGTGTCCGGGGCGACCCAGGTCGGTGGGTTTGAGGTCCGGATTGGCCAGGGCGCGGATGGTCATTGCGCGGTCGTGCATCGACACTCCCGTGGTGCATCCCTCGAGCAGGTCGACGGTGACGGTGAACGGTGTTCCCAGCATCGAGGTGTTGTCCTCCACCTGCATGGGCAGCCCCAGTTCGTGGCAACGCTGCGATGTGATGGGCGTGCAAAGCACACCTCGTCCCTCGCTCATCATGAAATTTACTTTCTCTTCGGTGACATACTGTGCGGCGATGATAAAATCGCCCTCGTTCTCGCGGTCTTCGTCGTCGACCACAATCACAAATTCACCACGTTTCAGTTGTTCTATAGCCTCTTGAATTGTGTTCATTGTTTTTATAAGGTTTTATGCGTTAGTTTCGTTATGTTCCAACAGTTCGGTTAGTTCCTCTCCCACCCTTACGATGGTCTTCACCTCGCCGCGAAGGTTGCGCTGGTGGCGCAGACCAATCAGGTAGAACGGCACGCTGAGCGGCACGAGCGCCATCAGGCCGTAGCCCACGTAGCGGTTGTAACAAGGCCGGTAGGTGAACAGCTGGCGGACGATGGGCAGGTCCATGGTCTTGTTGATTACCTGCTGGTCACGGGAGTTCGACAGGTAGTCGGCCAGGTCGTCGGTCGACTTCGACAGCTGCTGGAGCATGCTCTTGTCGATGCCCGCGGTCCAGTATTCGAGGAAATTCTGCCTTCGTCCGTATCGGGCGAGGAACGCCTGTGCCTGTTCGGTGAGCTCGGCGATTTTCTTTTGTGCCACAGCGGGTTCCACTTCCTCGATAATCACGTCCTTGATTTCAAGGTTGCGTGTGGTGTGGATACCGGTGACGCGGCGCAGGAAGTTCATCCACGCGTCGGGGTTGAACACGGCGCTGTCGTTGATTGATTTCTTGGTGAGGAAGATACCCAGCGGCAGCAGCACGGCGCTGCTGAGCCAGATGCCCTGCCACACGGGCCAGTGTCCGTCGCGGGCCATCTTGTAGGCCGAGTTGTCGATCACATAGTAGATGATGAACAGAATCACCGAAATCACGATAGGCGTACCGAAACCGCCCTTGCGTATGATGGCTCCCAGCGGGGCGCCTATAAAGAAGAAGATGATACACGCCAGCGAGAGCGTGAACTTCTTGTGCATCTCGATCTGGTGGCGGCGGATGATGAAGCGGTCGTCGTCCATCGTGTAACCGCGGAACTCGTAGTTCTGTCGTTTCATCTCCAGGTTGGATTTGGCCTGCCGCAGGATGTTGATGCGGTTGTTTGGCGCTTGGGCCTCGAACGCGCTGTCGATATTTATCGGAGCCGCCAGTTTCACCTCGGGAGTGCGTATCTGCTTGGGCTTGCCGTTCTCCATGACGTGCTTTATGGTGGGCACGCCCATCACGTTCTCGCCGCTGAGTTCGCGGCTGACGATGTCGCCCACCGAGTCGACGCGCAGCGTCACGCTGTCGATGGTGTGCATCAGTTCCTTGATGTTTTTTCCCACGTATTGCGAGCGCAGGGCTTCGTCGTCCATACGCTGGAAGTTGGCGTCGTAGGGAATCAGGATTTCCTTGTCCTTGAACGCTTCGCGGCGATACATGTTGTTGCTCACGCCGCTGCCGGGGGCGTTGCCCGACGTGGCCAGCTCCTCATACCAGTTGCCGTCGTAGAGCCGCAGCACGAGGTGCTTCTTGTCGGGGGTCATGTTCAGGCTGCCCGAGTCGCACGCCACCACACGCGGGTAGCTCATGCCGGCGCTCACGTCGTAGATGAGCATGTCGTACATCATGTCGCTGCCCACCAGACGGCTCTTGTGCTTCACATATATATTGTAGTTGGGAATCTGGCTGTAGATGGCGCCCTCGGGGATGTCGATGGTCGGGGTTTTCTGCCTGACAGAGAACATGAGCGTCCACATCTTCACCTGCGACTGCGGAATCACGTCGTTCTGGAAGAAGAACGCTCCTATGGCCACCAGGCAGATGAACACAATCAGCGGACGCATCACACGGAACAGCGAGATGCCCGACGACTTCAACGCCGTGAGCTCGCAGTGCTCGCCCAGGTTGCCGAAGGTCATCAGCGAGGCCAGCAGCACCGCCAGCGGCAGCGCCAACGGTATCATCGACACCGCGGCATAGAAGAACAGCTCGGCCAGTGTGGCCATACTCAGCCCCTTCCCCACCATCTCATCGATGTACGACCACAGGAACTGCATCATCACGATGAAAAGGCAGATGAAGAAGGTCATCATGAACAGAGGCACAAACGTCTGAAGCATGAATGTGTACAACCGCTTTATTCCGGGAATGCTCTTCACCTTTAATACACTTTACGATTTCAGCCCGCAAAATTAGTAAAAAACCGCGACACACCCAAAGTCTGGACGTTTTTTAGGCTTTTTTCGCAAATAAAGGGATAAAATGAAGAGCGGAGACAATCACTTGCCCCCACTCTGAAAATTATTGAATAGTAAATGTAAAATATTATTTCACTGCTTTCGACACTTTGACAGAGCCGTCGGTCATGGTCTTCACCACGATGTTGATTCCGTCGAACGGGGTGTCGGAGGTCATACCCTGAGCGTTAACATATTTAACGTTCTTGACGGTTTCGGCCTTCACATTGTCGATTCCGGTAGCTACCGACGATTTAACCCAGAGGGTCACCGATGCCGTTGCAGGCTCGAAGGTGGGTTCGGTAGCGACAGCGGTGGCGGTGACGGTCACCGGGAGGTAATCAAAGTTGTCGCCGTCGCTGGGTGCACGGAAGCGTGCGCTCAACCACTTGTTGCTATCGAACCTCTGTGCGGTGACCAGACCGTTCTCGTCGACAGTGGCGATGGCGTCGTCCGACACGCTCCATGTCACTTCCTTGGAAGCGTATTCCGGTTCTACTGCGACAACCTCAAGCTGGAAGGTCTCGCCTGCACGCAGGGCAACCTCATCGGCGTCGTCGGCGTTGAGCATGATCGATGTAGGAGCAGCCACCGGCCAGGGGAAATCACCGTCTACCTTGGTTATAACAAGATTGGAGCGAAGTCCGTACCAACGGTTGTTTTCAACATTGTAAGCCGACCAACCCTGGCTCAGGGTAAGTGTGTTATCGGTACCTACACCGCTACCGTTGACAAGAGAGTTACCGTCAATGCCATAGAAACAGAAATCATTATCGCTGCTGGTGAACATATACTGGCCACCGGGCATTGTGAATGTGCGGTCAGCGGCCAGGTTAGCAACCACGGGGTCACTATTTGAGAAGCCGCCGAAGTTCTCGGTGATTGCGATTTGGTTTTCGGTGTCGGTCTCGGCAATCTTCACTGGGTAGTCATAGCGTGCTGCAATACCCGAAGACGAAACGGTGTAGTTGAATGAGCACAAACCATTATAAGCAGGGTCGGGAACCATAGTGCTGCCAGGCTCATAAATACGACCTAAACGCTTGCCTTTATTAGTGCCTTCACTGGCAATCTCATAGAAGAACAGCTGATTGGTGGCGAAAATCAAGCGGTTGCTTTGAATGAACGCTACGGGAGTGGTGTAATACCATTTACCGTTCGATGAACTTTGATAAATTGCACGCACTACACATTTGCCGTAAGTGGAATGATAATACACGCTGTCAGTGGTTGTCAGATTCAACGTGGGCGAAGAGTAGGTCTCGAAATCGATTGCGGCACTGATGGGATACCCCCACATGCCGGTGATGCTCACAGCGGTGTCGTTTTTGACATTGATGCCCACGGTCTTTAAGGTACTCGTCTCGTCACGACCTGAAGCCAGAGTGTCGGGCCTTGTCGTGTAAGAGCCTGTGTAGGTGCGGTAGGTCCAAGTGTAGCTGCCCACAAGGTCGTCGATGGTGCTGATGGGAAGCGACGGTGTGGCTTTCAGGTCAGAGAGTTTCATCTGTCCAATGGCTTCTTCGATCATTTCTTTTTCAACCTGTGGAGTCATGGGGAGGAGGTTCTCCATTTTCACTGGTACTGCATTGTCCTCGGGTTGAGGAATCGTTTCAAGTGTCAATGCTGAGGCGGCGCATGATACCGCCAGTGCAGCTGTCAAGAGTAATAGTTTCTTCATGAGCAGAAATTTTAAAGATTTATGTTTACATTTTTTTCAATCAATGGCGCAAAAATATAAAATAAATTACAAATTGCAATACTTTTGGGCTATTTTTTTACATATTCAACCATAATAAGTAGGAGTTGCTGCGTGTTTGACCAATTTGCGGCCATTCATTTATTTATTGATTATTTATTTTTTCGCCCGATTTGTTTGTGTGTTTCGACAAAAAGCAGTACTTTTGCGCATTAGAACAACCAAAAAACATCACATAACTAAAAAACTAATGGAACCACTGTTCGAACTACTTAAACAGAAAGCCGTTGCATCGAAGCAACGCATTGTACTTCCCGAGAGCGTTGAAGAACGTACTATCACCGCCGCCGACCGCGTGCTGGCCGAAGGCGTGGCCGACATCATCCTCATTGGAAACCCCGACGTGATTGCAGCCCGCGCCAGCGAGCTGGGACTGAAGCACATCGCGCAGGCCCGCATCGTCGACCCCGACAACAGCGAGGAAATGGAGCCGTTTGCACAATGTCTCTATGAACTGCGCAAAGCCAAGGGCATGACCATCGAGCAAGCCCGCGACAAGGCTCGCGACCCGCTGTATCTGGGCTGCCTGCTCATCAAGTGCGGCGAGGCCGACGGACAGGTTGCCGGCGCGCAGAACACCACGGGCAACGTGCTTCGTGCGGCGTTCCAGGTGCTGAAGACCGCTCCGGGCATCAGCAGTGTCTCGGGCGCGTTCATCATGCTCCTTCCCGAGGACAAGAAAAACTACGGAGAGAACGGTGTGATGGTGTTTGCCGACTGTGCCGTCATCCCCGACCCGAGCGCCAGCCAACTGGCTCAAATCGCTGTACTGGCCGAGCGCACGGCGCAAGACCTGGGCGGAATCACCGAACCGAAAATCGCCATGCTCAGCTTCTCGACCAAGGGCAGCGCAGCGCATGAGAAGGTCGACAAGGTGGTGGAGGCTACCAAGCTCGCCAAGGAGATGAACCCAGAACTGAAAATCGACGGTGAGCTGCAGGCCGACGCCGCGCTCGTCGAGAGTGTGGGACGAAGCAAGGCTCCCGGCAGCGACATCGCCGGTAAGGCAAACGTGCTCGTGTTCCCGAACCTCGAGGTGGGCAACATCGCCTACAAACTCGTGCAGCGTCTGGGCGGCGCCACCGCTGTGGGCCCCGTGCTGCAAGGACTCGCCGCACCGGTCAACGACCTGTCGCGCGGCTGCAGTGCCGACGACGTGTTCAAGACCGTCCTTCTCACCTGCAACCAGGCTATAGGTGCCAAAAAATAAGCTTATACTAACACTTTAACCAATAATCAGCAATTAGATGAATATCTTAGTATTGAACTGCGGCAGTAGCTCCGCTAAATACAAACTTATCGAAGCAATAAGCGGCAACGTGCTCGCCGAGGGTGGCGTGGAGAAAATCGGACTCCCCGACGCGTTTATAAAACTGAAATTTGAGGACGGCTCGAAGAAGACCATCGACCTCAACATCTCCGACCACATCGGAGCCATCAAGGCCATACTCGACCTGCTCACCAGCAAGGAGGGGCACGGATGCATCGCTTCGCTCGACGAGGTGGACGCTGTGGGTCACCGTGTGGTGCACGGCGGCGAGAAATTCAACAAGAGCGTGCTCATCAACGAGGATGTGAAAGCTATGATTCGCGAGTGCTACGGCATCGCTCCGCTGCACAACCCCGTGAACATGGCAGGCATCGAGGCCATCGAGCAGGTGCTGCCCGACGTGCCACAGGTGGCTGTGTTCGACACCGCTTTCCACCAGACCATGCCCAAGAAGGCTTACATGTATCCCCTGCCCTACGAGTACTACGAGCGTGACCACGTGCGCCGTTACGGTTTCCACGGCACCAGCCACCGCTTTGTCTCGAAGCGTGTGTGCGAGATGCTCGGCACCACTCCCGAGGGTAAGAAAATCATCTGCTGCCACATTGGCAACGGCGCCAGCATCAGCGCCATCGACAACGGCAAGTGTATCGACACCACGATGGGCCTCACGCCCACCGAGGGCCTGATGATGGGTACCCGCAGCGGCGACGTTGACCCGGGCGCTCTCGTGTTCCTCATGCAGAAATACGGCCTTGACCCCGTGGAGCTGATGGACGTGATCAACAAGAAGAGCGGTGTGCTCGGCGTCACCGGAGTGAGCAGCGACATGCGCGAGGTGGTCGAAGCCTGCGAGAACGGCAACGAACGCGCCAAGCTCGCTCTCGACATGTATGAGCTGCGCATCCTCAAGTACATCGGCGCCTATGCAGCCGAACTGGGCGGTGTCGACATCATCGCCTTCACCGGTGGCGTGGGTGAGAACCAGACAAGCACCCGCGAGGCCGTGTGCGGCAAGCTCGAGTTCCTCGGTGTGAAAATCGACAAAGAGCTCAACAAAACCATTTGGCACGGCAAGGAAGGCGAGATCTCTACGCCCGACAGCCGCGTGAAGGTGGTAGTGGTGCTCACCGACGAGGAAATCATGATTGCCCGCGACACACAGGCCATCGTCGAAGGCCGCGACCCGGAATAATCTCCGTAAGTTACAGATATAATACACTAAGAGATGCCTCAGCCATGCCGAGACATCTCTTCTTTTATCCACTCAATGGCTCTCGGGGAGTTGTAGGGGATGCCGTGCTCGTGATGGAACTGTGCCATCTCGTTATTGTGAACCCAGTAGTTGAAACGTGTGCGGTCCCAGTTGAGGATGGTCATCAGGTCGTCGTCCTTGTTGAAATCGTGAATCATAGTGCTGTAAAACATCAGGCGGAAGTCAACTATGGTGTGCAGTCCCACGAGGTCGGCATGCTCATCGACTACTCTGTACCACTGATTATGCTCGCGGGCCGTGGGATAATACACACACGCGCGGCTCGACAAGGCCTTCACCACGCGGGCGCTGAGGTGGTGGCTGCCGGTGGCCACCCACACCGAGTTGCGGTATTTCATATAGTCGGGCAGTATGGCTGCAGCGGCTACCGCGGTCATGGGCGAGGAAACAACCCTCACGTCGTGTTGAGGGTTGTTGTCCAAAAGCCATTTTCCGAAGATGAAGCTGTTGTCGCCCTGGCTGTAGTTGAAACGCAGCTCGTCGAAGAAGAGGTCCATGCGGTTGCGGCTGAAGGTGCCTGAGCCGTTGAGCACTTCGCAGCGCTGCCGCAGGGCGTCGACGAGTGTGTTGAGTTCGGTGGCGGTGAGCATGGCGTGTCACTTATTTTTTCTTATGTCCTTGATAAGACGGTAGATGGTGGCGCGGCTCAAGCCGAGGATGCCGGCTATTTTTTCGGCCGAATAATTGACGTTGAGGTACGACTCCACTTCTTCTTTTAATGAACCGCGGTCGCGGTCTATCTTGAGGAATTGCCATTCAGGGGCAGTAGTGATTAGAGAGAAGCCCAGAAAGCCGTCGTATTCCTTCTCAATCTTGTAGGCCAGCACATTGGTGCTGTCGTAGATAATCATGTCGTTGCGTCCTTTCAGGTGTTTCACATAGCAGAATTTTTGTTCGCCGTTCTGGCGGGCAACGGCTATCACCGAGTCAAAAAAGTTTACCAGTCGCTTCGAGCCGGCGAGGTCGTTCATGGTCACGGGATTTGAGGGGTCGCGCTTGGGGGTATGTCCCACGACTATCACCGTAAGGTCGTGGTCACGCTTGAGAGCCACCAGATTCGTCATCAATCGGCCGGCCGAGTCGGCATGTTCACTCTGCGAACAAAGCCAGGTGAGGTTGTCGACGATAACAACCGTGGCGCCTGTTTGGCACACGGCCGATTTAATCGACTCAAGGATGGAATTTTCGAAATCCTCTCCATAGTTCTCGATGGTGCCCATATTTCCTATCTCGGCACGATAGAAGTTGGGGGGAAACGTGAAGTGCTGGTCGCCGGCCTCGTTGATATATCGTTTGGCAAACTGCCGGTCGCTGAGCTCACAATCGAGGTACAACACGGTGTGACCGTTACGGGCGATGTCCACTCCCACCTGTACGGCGAAAATCGATTTCCCGACGTTGGTGTCTCCGAAGATACACGTCACTTCGTTCTCATAAATCATTCCGCGGCCCTCCCATAGGTCACGGGGCATGGTGCGGCTGATGGCGTTGCTTACTGAATCGTTGGCGGTGGCTACCGAGAGCATTCCCACATTCAAGAACTCCTTTGATGCCGTCACAGCAGCCTCAGGCTCTTTTTCACTTAGCCGGCTCATCAGTTGCTTGTTGGCCTCGATAAGGTCTCCGATCTTGGGTAAATTGTGATTTTCAATCATAGTAAATATGGTTTAAGGGTTAATATTACGCTGCAAAGATATACTTCGCAATCATGGCTGTTCTATTTCAATCGCGACGGAGCGTTTGTCTCATTTTGTCTCAAAAAGTCTCAATTTGTCTCACGCTTGAGACAGTTATTTTCTTGTTTTACAGTGTAATAGGCCAAATTTGTCTCAAATCTCAAGAAATGAGACACGTGAGACAACCAGTGTCCGTGAGACTTGAGACAAAACGCACTTAAACCGCTGATACTTAGGCGATAGACTCTGTCTCACGTGAGACAAATTGAGACAAACGTGAGACAAACGTGAGACAAAGTGAGACTGACACTACGTCGGAATTGATACAAAAAAAACGAATACGCAGTGAAGGTATTCGTTGACTTTGTAAAAGAAGAAAAGAGAGAAAGAAATAACCCTTTATTTCTATAATATCCCCCCTTGACACTTCTTTTTAGTGACGTGCCATA
>JBGUHM010000060.1:0-4130 GCA_045112115.1 Sodaliphilus sp.
ATGTCGTCGGGGTTAGGCATCGTGAACGGATGGTGCACTGCCATGAGACGCTGCTCCTCGTCGCTCCACTCAAATAGCGGGAAGTCGACAATCCACAGGCACTCGAAACGGCTGTCGTCGCGAAGCCCCAGTTCGTCGCCCAATTTCAGACGAAGCTGGCACAGCTGGACGCGGGTCTTGTTGGCGTTGTCGCCGCTGAGAATCAGCACGAGGTCTCCGTCGTTTGCTCCCATCTTCTGCTTCAGAGCCAGCAGGTCGTCGGTGGTATAGAACTTGTCGACGCTGCTCTTGATGGTGCCGTCGGTGTTGTACTTGACATACACCAGCCCCTTTGCGCCCACTTGCTGCGATTTGACAAATTCGGTGAGTGCGTCGAGTTGCTTGCGTGTGTATCCAGCGCAACCTGGAGCGCAAATAGCGCCGATGTACTCGGCGTTGTCAAACACCTGGAATTTGCCGAGTTTCATGGTGTCCATGAGCTCGACGAAGGTCATGCCGAATCGCAGGTCGGGTTTGTCGCTGCCGTACAGCTTCATTGCCTCGTGCCAGGTCATGCGGCGCAGTTTTGCAGGCAGTTCGACCCCGCGCACTTCCTTGAAGAGATAGCGAGCCATGTCCTCGAACACTTCGAGCACGTCGTCCTGCTCAACGAAGCTCATCTCGCAGTCGATCTGCGTGAACTCCGGCTGACGGTCGGCACGGAGGTCCTCGTCACGGAAGCATTTCGCAATTTGGAAATAGCGGTCAAATCCACTGACCATCAGCAACTGCTTGAGAGTCTGAGGACTCTGCGGCAAAGCGTAGAACTGACCGGGGTTCATGCGCGATGGCACCACGAAGTCGCGTGCTCCTTCGGGAGTCGACCCAACGAGAATGGGGGTCTCCACCTCGATGAACTGCCTTGAGTCGAGGAAGTTGCGGATGAGGATGGTCATCCTGTGGCGGAGCTCAAGATTGGCGCGCACGCTGGGACGGCGCAGGTCGAGATAGCGGTATTTCATGCGAAGCTCGTCGCCACCGTCGCTGTTGTCGTCGATAGTGAACGGCGGAGTGTCGCTCTCGCTCAGGATGTTGAGCGTGTCGGCGAAAATCTCGATGTCGCCCGTGGGCATGTTCGGGTTCTTGCTATGACGTTCGTTTACCACGCCGCTTGCCTGGATGCAGTACTCGCGTCCGAGTTTGTTGGCCTCGGCGGTGAGCGCTGCGTCGCGTGACTCGTCAAACACGAGCTGCGTGATGCCGTAGCGGTCGCGCAGGTCGACGAAAGTCATGCCACCCATTTTGCGTGTTCGTTGCACCCAACCGGCGAGGGTGACCCTTTGGCCGGCGTTCTCAATTCTCAGTTCACCACATGTGTTTGTGCGATACATTGTTCAATTCTGTTTAAATGTATTATAGTTTTTGTTGTTTACAAACCGCAAAATTACACAAAATTTGGTATAGTGCCAAAAAAAACTTAATTTTGCACGAAATTTGACGCGAAATGAAAAAACAGCTGATTGTGGTTACAGGGCCGACGGCGAGCGGTAAGACGGCGTATGCCATTGATTTGGCGCGTCGACTGGGCAGCGAGGTGGTGAATGCCGACTCGCGCCAGGTCTACCGCGAGATACCCATCGGCACGGCTGCGCCCACGGCCGCTGAGCAGGCGCTGGTGCGCCATCATTTCGTCGGGGTGCGTTCTGTGACCGAGCCGTATAACGCTTCCGACTACGAGCGCGACGTACTGGCGTTGTTGCCGTCGTTGTGGGAACGCTGCGGTGGCACGGTGGTGCTCTGCGGCGGCTCGATGATGTATGTAGATGCGGTGTGCCGCGGCATCGACCGTATGCCCGACGTTCCGCCGGAATTAAGAGCCGAAATCAAGTCGCAGATTGCCTCGCAGGGACTGGAACCGCTTCTCGAGGAACTGCGCGAGCGCGACCCAGAGTACTATGCCGTGGTCGACAAGCGAAATCCCGTTCGCGTGCAGCGCGCCATCGAGATGTGCCGGCTCACCGGCGGCACCTACACCGCCCTGCGCACAGGCGAACCAGCGAAACGTGATTTCGAGATTAAGAAAATAGGACTCAAAGTTGACCGTGGTGTGCTCTGCGACCGTATCGACCGCCGTGTCGACGCGATGATTGAGCAGGGGCTGGTCGACGAGGCCCGCGCCGTCTACCGATGGCGACATCTACAGTCGCTCAACACAGTGGGATACAAGGAACTGTTCGCCTATTTTGACGGAACGTTCACCCTTGATGAGGCAGTCGAGAAAATCAAGCGCAACACCCGTGTCTACGCTAAGAAGCAGATGACATGGTTGCGACGCGACGCCTCGATTGAATGGAAGATGTAAGATGTTGCTAACAGCTGTTTGCTATCTTACATCAGCAATTGTCAAACTGCATAAACGAAAAAAGCGACTGAAAATCAGTCGCTTTGAGTAGTGAAACAGGGACTCGAACCCTGGTTTCCGCCGTGAGAGGGCGGCGTCCTAGACCACTAGACGATATCACCATTTTGTCGCTAAGACGTTGCAAAGGTAGACATAATTTCTGAACCACCAAATTTTTTCGCCACTTTTTTTCGAAAATCCCCCGTTTTTCACCCAAAAGGGTAGGGTTTCGCCTAAATGAGAGCCTGTTTTTAAGTCAAATTCGCTTGTAATGCAGAGGCAGTTTTTTAATAAACTATAATCCCGGAAGCGACAGTTGTACTAACATTATTTTAAACTTTAATGAGGGTTATGGAACTATACATCGGTTGCCAATTTCCTGTTTGTAAGATTCATTGCTCAAAATATTATCAACACACTCTTTTAGTCGCTTCAAATATAGTTGGGGGCTGAGGAAACGGGCCGTCAGCGGCTCGTAGAGGCGGGCGTTCATGTTGATCAGGCCGAACTGCGGCAGGTGCTCGTGGCCGGTGTAGCCTCGCTCGAGCAGCAGCTCGCCGTAGCTCACGCTCTGTCCTTCGCTGTCGGTCATCGACGTGATGTTCCCGTAATGGTTGTAAGTGTACTCCACCTCAGTCTCTCCGTTTATATCCTTAACGACCGGCAACCCGTTTTTATTGTAGGTGGTGGCCACTGTCTTGCCCCTCGCGTCGGTGACCGAGATTTACACCGGTGCCGGCGAGCGCAACTGGGTGTTCTACACCCGCTCGCTGCACATCTTCCAGCGCAAGTTCAACGAGGCGCTAGCCACGCTGCCCGCCATGCCCCTGGCCTTCGACGTCACCCACGACCCCGACTGGGACGAGTACCGCCTCGCTTTACCCGAGTGACCGCCCAACTATGTGTATGTATCGTTATTTGTCAGTCCTTGGATTGAACGGCGGCGGCAAATATTTGTCTCTCGACGCTTTCAAATTCAGCAGAACAATGAGAGACGCAATGATGCTGAAACCGATAAAGCCCACGAATAATAGTATATCATCCCTGGTCATATAAGCATAATACGATTCTTTGTGACGTCTCTTTTCGCATCGGTCGTAGGTGCATATTTTGTCGATAGTTAAAGATTCGAACTCAGCGATGTCGTCAGCGGTTAAACGATGCTCCACTCCATAAATAGATATCTCCAAAGGGCTTGTGTTAGTGCTGCGATAAACTAACATCATTACTTCGGTTTTTCCTTTTGGAATCTGAATATTGCAAAAATGGAATCGTCCAAACCACTCAACGCTATTTTCAATGCCTTTTGAATCCTGATTTGAACTAATCCTTATTACAACACCTTCTCTATTATAGTAATGGGTATATTCCCATTTCGAATCACGTATAGAATCGAATAACGCCACAAACTTATTGGAATCTATATCTTGTATCTCGTATACACGCGAACCTATAGATGGATGTTCATCTCTCAGATTAATATCATGAACACATACAAACAAAGATAAGTAAGCCATGAACGCACTTGCAGCAACTACAATAATTGTTTTAGCTAATGCAAATTCAGTCTTGGACCATCGGTTGATACTTGAAGATTTGCCGAAAAATACTACGGTAGCGGTAGCTGCAGACAGCAGAGCCGCAACAGAAACATTTACTTTAACAAACGTCTCATGGTCGGTAAGGTAGCTGAATATCGGGCCGAGAGAATGATTATCACCGCGATATACAGAATTAGATGTAAACATCA
>JBGUHM010000061.1:0-18028 GCA_045112115.1 Sodaliphilus sp.
GCGAATCACACTGCCGTTTTTAAGATAAACTACTTCCTGAACTGCGGCCAGCATTGAAGACACTGCGCCCATCGCCAAAATAAGCAATACTATTAGTTTTTTCATTTTCTCTTGTTTTTAAATGCTCTAATTATAATACTTTCCGTTGTCTCACAGCGGGAAAGCGGCTCGAAGAACCCGCAATTCAGAAATGAGATTTCTCATAGTTAAAAAGCTCTTCGAGCTACTGTTTCCGCCTTCAAAATGATGCTTATGCATCGCTTAATAGTTGCGTTTTTTTAATTATTTATTATTCATTGTTTTATATATTTATTCATCCGGGTATCGCTAACACGGGTGAATACTCCGCTCATTCCTGATGCTATACCAGAGATTGCGGTGAGGGTGAGTTTGTCTCCTTTAATTTTGTATTCAAACTCGGTTTCCGTATAATCGTCTTTTATTATAATGTTGCCATTGTGTTTTCTCCACGTGCCGTAAGTTATATCCAAGAACTCCTTGCCACCATTAATTTCTGCCCACTCATTTGTAAAGAAACCATGATCGACTTCCACACAAGATCCAACGGCACGAAACTGTACCAGCGACTCGCCACTTTCGAACATGCCAATATCGCCATTGTTATAAAGCGCTTTTCCAATTTCTCCTTCCCATGTGCCGACAATCGGTTCGGAGTTGGTTGAAACTTTGTGATAAGTTCTTATTTCATTGGTGTCTATCAATTGTACAATTAATTTAGATGGGGTCAAGTCCACAATTTCAAACTCATATTTTTCCTCTTTATCAAGAGGCGTAAATTTATCGGTGAAGAAAGAATACCAATCTAATGCTGACATTGTGATTTTAAATCGTTCTTTTTGGTTTTTTTGATCATAATATATGGCTATTGAGTATGGCCCCTTCGTTATTTCCTGAATCTTGCCTAATCTCTCCCAATTACTATAAGTCATTTCTTCCCTTTCAAATTCAAACCAGTAATAACTACTGTAATTAATGTCATCATCTTCCCATCTTCCTTGAAGCATTTGTTTGATGTCTGACAGCTTTTGTTGTGTCTCTTTGTCAATACCGGGATCATCATCGCCGCAAGCCACCAATGTGAATGCAAGCATGGACAGCAATACGGCCGTTAGTGTCTTTAGATAATTTTTCATTTCTGTTAGTTGTTTAAAAAGTTTTGAATGTTGTTTTAATTATTAGTCGTTTGACATTTTTCTTTATGGTTGTTGCAAACAAGGATAAAACGAAGTATTACTAAGAAATGGTTGGTCGTGTTTTGAATAGACCATCTCTGCAGCGTACAGAGATGTTATTGATTGTTTGTTTAAGAATCTGTATATTTGTATTGTTTGCCGGCCGTTTTTTGTGCCATAGATGATATTCAATAGCCTGAAATTTTGCGGCTTTTGAGATAAGACCTGTGTTGCGTAAACGAATGATAAGATCGTTATCTTCATAACCCCAACCCTCATAGTCCTCGTCGTAGCCATTTACCATAATAATATCAAATCTCCATGTGCCAAAATTTCTGCCACCTCCATAGACTTTAGACCGTTTATATCGTTCGGTGAGCCAAGATAGTTTCGGCAAATAGAGCATATTTTCACGATGAGCTACTCCTGCTTGCCAGAAGCTGGGACGCAGAATTTCCCCGCGGATTATTGCCTCGCTGATTGATTTGTTTAAATAAACTGCACGTCCGAAGATATAGTAACCTGGTTCTGCCATTCGTGCATAGTCGTCAATGAAATGCTCATGCAAAATGACATCACCATCAATATATATAATGAAATCTGCATCATTGGCTTCACGAGTTGCAGCATTGAGAATAGCCGCTCTGCGGAATCCTTTATCCTCATGCCATACATGTTTTAAAGGTATTTCAAATTCCGCACGAATTCCGTCAATCAACTGTCGAGTTTCATCTGTTGAGCCATCATCAGCGATGATGACCTCATCGGGCATCAAACATTGACGCTGTACGCTCTCAAGACACACTCGCAACATATCAGGACGGTTGTAAGTGGTAATTATAAGAGAGATTTTTATGTTGTGGTTTTTCATATGTTTATAATGAGTTGTTTTTTTATTCTCTTAATAAGAAATGGAAAGAATTAATGAATTTATACATCACCAAACCAAATAGCCAATACCCTCTTTTATGTTGCTCAGTAAATTTCTTCGAAATCATCTCACTGTGAACATTAAAATCGGTAGTATGTTTGTTCTTTTGATAAATTGCCTGAATCATAAACTTCTTGAATGACAAGTTCGGTTGAGGTCAAATCCAATATAAGGTGATGATACTCACGTGGATGGTCATAGTAATTTATTTGCCCGGCATCCTCTCCCCATATATTATATGAATATTCCACTCTCTGTATAAGTACAAAGCCCTGTTCGTTTTTTACTATTGAGTAGGGCCCTTTATACCTATCGGGGTACTTGTCATTGTCGCAGTATGTACAATATTTATCATCAAATTCAAAAGAACTATTACCACCGTACCATGGATGTACCCATTTCCCGTGTAATTTTTTCTTTATGTTCATTATCTCTATGTTGGTGAATTTGTTTGACTCATCGTCACCACATGCCACAAGGCAGAGGGCGAAAACGGCAAAGAAAACAGCTGTGAGTGTTTTTTTGTGATATTTTTTCATTTTTGTCAATCGTTCGTTTAATGGTTATCATATGTCATGTTTTCATATGGGCACAAAAGAAGTGTGAGCCTACTTTCGCGTATTCCGATAGTGGGCTCTCGACTGCCTGTAAGGAGAATATGAAAAGTCGCTCACACCTTAGAGGGTATATAGCTGGTATATACACGCAACCTAAGGAGCTTGCGTTTCGGCTTTCCTTCCTTACAATGTGAGTTGTCGAGATTCACTATCGCGGAAAAAGCTGAACGCTTCCTAATATGTGACATCGCATATCTTGCGACGCTGCAAAATTAAGAAATGTTTTTCAAACACGCAAGCGTATGAGCGACTTTTTCTTTTTTGCGCTACAAAAATAGATAAAATGAGCGAAACGGCCATCACCCATTTCGCCCATTTTACATTTTGCACGTGAGACGCGCTATTTTGTTCTTGTTGGCTGTTACCAACCCTCCTTCTTGAACAAGCCGCTTTGGGCTATTGTGTTGAACTCGATGCGGACATTGAGGCAAACCTGCTCATAGGCAGCCTTGTCGAGGCCTGGCACTTTGCTGTATTTAGTGTCCCAAAGCTGTTGAAACTCGGGTCTGACGGCATTGTCGAAGGCCTTGCTCAGTTTGTGGAATCCCTTGCTGGAGTACCTTGTAGAGTCGTCAGCTGTGCCGAATATTCTCTCGGCATGGGGCTTTGCCACGTTTCTCAGTTCGTTGTAAAGTGCCAGGTCGGAGTAAAGCACTGGCTTCTCGGATACTGGCGCTGAGGCACCCTCTGCCGTCAGAGATAAATTGTTGTCGGACTGGGAGACGTGGGAGACGGTTTCGCTTTCTGCGGCGATGTGGGGCAAAGCCTGCGCCGATGCGGTTGCTGTATCAGCACTCGATACAACAGCACTCGTCATTGGTGCTGCTAACTTATCTGTCCTCGTTATCCATAACCCAGCTGTAAGGAGAACCACTGTAGCTGTCACGGCACCGATTATCCATGGCTGTCGCCGCGTACCGTCGAGCGCCTTCAGAATCTCGTTCACCGTTTGGAATCTTTTGTCGGGGTTGGGCTCGACACATCGCTCGATGATGTCTTTATAAAACGCCGAGCAAGGCAGCGATTCCAGCACCCGCCCCAGAGCGTAGATGTCGGAACGAGCGTCGACCGGGTCGCCAGTGCGTTGCTCCGGCGCAGCATATTTCTCAGTTCGTCCTTTGGTGTCAGGGTAGGAGTCGCTATAGCAGAAACCCAAGTCGATGAGTTTCACGTCTCGGTTGACACGCGTTATCAATATGTTGCTGGGTTTAAGGTCGAGATGTACCACTGAGTGGCTGTGCAGGTAACCTACTACATCGAGCAACTGACGTAGCAGCCTGTCGGTGTTTCGCCTTTGTAGAAGATAGTCGCGGTTGTTGATGGCGAACTGATCAAGTGACTCGCCGTCGACGTATTCAGTGAGAATATAGTCATCTTCTCGTGAGAAATAACGCACCAAGTGCGGATGTTCGAGAGAGTAGCCTATCTCGAATTCTTTCTTCTGTGCGGCGATGTAATGCGGGTCGGTGCGGTACTCGGCCTTAAGCTTCTTCATAAAATGCAGCTTGCCGTAGAGACGCACGCAATAGCAGTCACATGTAGTGCCGGCCACGTTCAATAACTGAGGTTCGTCGAACGAATTGTCGCTGTGGGTAAAGGCTGAATCTGAATTCATTGCAAGACCTTATATCTGACACCTTGCTTGATGCCGGCAGTGAATTGGCCCAAATCGGCTCCGTCGCGTTCCACTTGCGACACAAACAGCGGATAGCCCGACGCGAGGTGAGTGAAACGCAACTCATCGCCTTTCAAGAGCTTACTGTTTTCCGCCTCTCGAACTACAAAGCGGTCGCCTTCGGTATGTTCCAAGACAAGACGGCGGTTGGGCTCGTAAAGCACCTCGACTCGTTGCCCGACAGATAGTTCGGTGGCTATCAGTTTGCCATCAGCCTCGAAGGCTGAGTTGCTTTTGTCGTCAAGAGCCGACAGAGTGTCCCAATTCTCGAAGCCCAAGTAGCGAGCGATGATGTCAAGAGTAGAAATTCGTGGCGTGCGTTCGTCGGCAAAGATGCCCATTAGCCGCTTGAGCGTGCTAACTCCCACACGTTCACCCACAACACCCTCGATATCAAGCGCAAGACGCTCGACATCGGCAGCTGTGCGCAATGTATTGCCGCACTTGCTCTCCAACAATCTAAGTACGAATGGAGAAAATATCATATAAAGCCACGGGTTTAGAGGTTCAGTTGGAGTTCTACGGGGCAGTGGTCGCTGCCGTAGATTTCGGTGTGGATGTCGGCGCCGGCGATGAGGTCGCGGGCGCTGTCGCTCACGAGGAAATAGTCGATGCGCCAGCCGGCGTTCTTCTCGCGGGCTTTGAAGCGGTAGCTCCACCAGGAGTATACTCCTTCGACATCGGGGTTGAGCGAGCGCCAGGTGTCGATAAACCCGGCGTCGAGGAGTGTGGTCATCTGTCCGCGCTCTTCGTCGGTGAAGCCGGCGTTGCGACGGTTGGTCTTGGGGTTCTTGAGGTCGATTTCCTGATGTGCCACGTTGAGGTCGCCGCACACCACCACGGGCTTCTTCTCACGCAGACGCAGCAGGTAGGCGCGAAAGTCATTGTCCCAGCGCATGCGGTAGTCGAGCCGTCGCAGTTCGTCCTGACTGTTGGGCACGTAGGCGGTGACGAGGTAGAACCGCTCGAATTCGAGCGTTACGCACCGTCCCTCGTGGTCGTGTTCGTCGACCCCTATGCCGCGGGCCACGCTCTGCGGCTTGTGCCGCGTGAAAATGGCTGTGCCGCTGTAGCCCTTTTTCTCGGCGTAGTCCCAGTAACTCTCGTAGCCTTCGAACTCGAGGTCGATTTGCCCCTGTTGCAGCTTGGTCTCCTGCAGACAGAAGAAATCGGCGTCGAGTTTGCGGAATGTGTCCTCAAATCCCTTGTTGACGGCGGCTCGCAGGCCGTTTACGTTCCATGAAATGAATTTCAGCATAGACATATATTTTTTTACCAGAAACGGTTGTTCTCCTCACTGAATTCAACGCTGATTTCTTTCAGCGTGTCCTCAATCCATTGGCGCTCGATGTCCTCGCTGGCGCAAAGTTCATCGAGCGTCTCGTACTGGTCGCGCAGTTTGGTGTTCACCCAACTCATCAGGGTGTACGGCTCTTGGGGTATTTCCGGTCTCATATGAGTTTCAAATTAAAAATGAAAAATTAAAATATTTTGGTGGGTGCAAAGATACGAATTTCATTCCACAATTCTAAATAATCATCAATTTAATTTAGCTATTTAATATCGCAATAAAAAAAACTATGTAATTTTGCAGGCAAAATAAACGACTATGACACAGATAAGATGCAACAACTGCGGCACCGACGTGCCTTCCCACTACCAGCAATGTCCGCGCTGCGGGGCACACCTCATGGCACCGCAAAGCGAGGACACACAACTAATGCCGCTGGCGCAACCACAGTACTCCGCTCCTGCGCCTTACGGTCCTCCGCAACCCGGCAAAAGCACGGGTATCGGTTTAAAGGTGGCGGTGATAGTGTTGGCGACACTGGCGTTTTCCCTGGTTATCGGAGTGGGCTGGTACCTTTACGACAAAAAGCAGAAGGCCGAACAAGCGGCACTCGAGCAAGCCGAGCTTGAACGGGCACGGCAAGACTCCATCGCCGCCGTTGAGCAGGCGCGTCTTGAGGCCGAGCGTGCCGAAGTGGCGCGCCAGGACTCCATCATTGCCAGCCACGAGGCTATCAAAGAGGCTTACCTGAGCCAGTTGCGTAAATACCGTGTGCAAGATGAGGCCGAAGGCGGATATTACTTCCTGTATGACATCACCGGTGACGGTGTGCCTGAAATATGGATGTGTGGCGGCTTCGGGTATAGCGGGATGTACGCATACACCTACACCGATGGCAGGCTGGAGGAATTCCACACCGGCAACGGCGGGCATGCCAGTTACCACCGCGGCAACGGATATGTGATTGAGAACATGGCCCACATGGGCTATCAGAGTGTAGTCAAAATCAGCTACAGCAACGGCCAGTTTGTCGAGACGTTGCTCAGTGAAGTCAAACCCGATTACGACAGCGAGGAGTACCCCGACTACGTCGATATCAAAGAACCCGGTTTCCAAGAGATACCGCTCACCAATGAGGCACCCATCCGCGCGATGTTCCCGCAATGACGGGGCACATATTTCTATCTAACATGATAATTATTAAATTCATAAGAGCTTGTTTCGCTATGTGTGCCGGATCTTTGGCGGCATTGGCGCAATTGACCAACACTTCATATGTGTCGATGTCGGTCGTGGTGAATGTATTTCTCGAAGCAGTGCCGTTGTTGGCGGGTATTGCCATGGTGCTGGCCAAACTTACAGGCTGCGACAATACCTCCAGGATTTGTTACCATGTCATGTTATGGTCGTTCTATTTGCTTTGCGCCGTCGTGCTCATCGGCATCATCTGGTGCGGTGTGTTGATGGTGCGCTCTGGTGGAGTGGAAAATTGGCAGTTGCTCATGGCGAAATATGAACATTCTGACAGCAGTTTCTTCACTTGGTTGTATAATACCACCATCGATGCTTTGTTTACTATGTGCGGCTGGTTCGGCATAAGCTATGGCGCACTCAACCTGGTGATTTACATCATTTTTGAGATTGGAGCTCTTGCGGCTTTCTGTTGCTGCCACCATTGTGGGGGCGCATGGCAATGGATAGCGGGTGCGGCGGGTGTGCTGCTCTCGCTCGGGGTGCTTTCACCTAATTTCGTGATATTACGCTGTCATTTGTGATAGAGCGCGGCGCGGGCTCGATTGCCTACGAGGCGGCGCAGTCGTCGCCACGAGAATGACCAGGGGTCGGTTTTTCGGCCCGGGGCTATATCGCTATGGCCCAGAATGTGGGTGACGGAATGATGTTCCACAAGTTCGTCGATTAGCGACGCGAGCGCGGCATACTGTGCGTTGCTTGGCCCGGTCGATTTGCTGTTGATGATTTCGATGCCGAGCGCGCAGTTGTTGAGGCTGTCGCGGTCGGTGCCTGGCAGCTGGCTTTTGCCGGCATGCCAGCAGACGCAGGTGTCGGGCGCCATGCGGTAGACGGTGCCGTCGCGGTCGATGAGGTAGTGCGGACTGACGTCGTACTGCCTGTACTGGTCAATCACACCCTCCCGCCAGAACGGCCCGTGCCCCTTGCCGGCGTAGTAGGACGAGTGAACCACCACGACCTCGCAGGTGTTGCATCCCACGCTATCGCGTCCGAAGTCAATCTGCTCGCTGATGTCGACCAGCCGGTGTTTCGCCGCCATCGGCAGCACTGCCGCGACGACGGCTAAGCTGATAAATAGTCGTCTCATGTCAGCGTATACGTTCCAGAATCCAGGGCAGCGGGACCGTGGGTTTGACCGAGGTCTCTTTCTTCATGATGCGGATGTATGCAGCCGCGAGCGAGATGTCGTCATAGCCGCGAGCGACAACAAGGTAGGTCTTGTCGGAGGCTCCGGTGTAGACCACATACGACGGCTCGCCGTCCTGGCGCAGGCGCTCGCGCATGCTCATCGCATTGAATTTCTGCTTGAACTCACCCACGACCACGCTGTATCGCTTGAGTACCGACACGCTGTCGTCAACTACATTGAAATATTCACGGATGAGGCGCACACTGTCGCCGTCGACCTCGGAGGTGAAGCGCACGCGCTCCAGCTGACGCGCCTCGTACTCGCTGGCGTTGGGGCCGGTTCGGCTCTTGTTCACGGCTTTGTCATACGACGCCTTGTAATTGGCCTCGTTGGTGTGGCATGCGGCCAGCAGCACTGCCACAGCAATCAGCAGAATATAATAATACGGTTTCATACTTTAGTGGGTTACAGGATGCATATACTGATAAAGTCGCCAACCGCCAACCGTCAGCACTACAAGGAGCCACATCACGGCCAGCATGAGCAGGCGGCGGCGCGAGACAATCACGTCGCGCTTCACGTCCTCGTCGTCGACCTGGGCCAGAAGGCGCTCGATAAACGCTTTCTTTCGGCGTTCGCCCTCTTCGACCTGGAAGGCCACGAATTTCGAGCGGTACTGCCTGATGGCTATCACCAGCATGTTGATTACTATCAGCAGTGATAGCACTTCCCAATGGAAGAACATGGGCACGGCAATGGCCAGCGACCAGAGCAGAAACGACTTCCACGACGGAGCAACGTAGGCGATGGTGGGTTGTTCGTCGGGTATGGTGTTTATCTTGTTTGTTTCGTTGTTTTCGTCCATAATTGATATTAATTTAAAACAGTGTTAGTCCAGCTGTTTGCCGCCGGCTTTGTCGGCCAATTCGATGACCTGGCAGCCGGCGATGGTGCCTTGGTCAAGCGTCAGGCGGATGAGTGTGCGCACCGTCTGCCACCCCTGGCGGCCGGCAGCTCCGGGGTTGAGTGTAAGCACTCCCAGGGCGCGGTCGGGGATAACCTTGAGGATGTGGCTGTGGCCGCACACGAAAAGTTTCGGCTTGTAGAGGTCGATGCGTGTGCGGATGCCCGGTGCGTAGCGCCCGGGATAGCCGCCGATGTGGGTGAGCATCACCTTCACACCGTCGACGGTGAACACCTCGGTCTCTTTCAGCCGACGGCGCAGCGCCTGGCCGTCGGCGTTGCCGTAGACGGCCCGAACTGTCGGCACCAAGTCGGCCAGTCGGTCGAGCACCAACTCGCTGCCTATGTCGCCCGCGTGCCAAATCTCGTCGCAGTCGGCAAAATGCACGGCGTAGCGGTCGTCCCACCAGCTATGTGTGTCGCTTATTATCCCAATTGTAGTCATAACAGATGCTGCAAAGATACAAAAAGTTACATACATGTAACTTACATTTATGTAACTTTTTTATCGAAATTGTTGTTGTCGGCTGGCCGACAGGGTATTACGATATCAACGTGTGAACTCCATCATGCGAGCGAGGTACTTGCCTATGATGTCGAACTCGAGGTTGACCACAGTGCCCACCTTGATGGCGTGGAAATTGGTTATGTCGTAGGTGTAGGGGATGATAGCTACCTCAAAGCTCTCGAGCTCGCTGTTGCACACAGTCAGGCTCACACCGTTCACCGTCACGCTGCCTTTCTCCACTGTCATATATCCCTTGGCAGCCATCTCAGGAGCAACCTTGTACTCGAAGCGGTAGTAATAACTGCCGTCGACCTGACGCACCTCGACACAGGTGGCGCGCTGGTCGACGTGCCCCTGCACGATATGACCGTCCAGGCGGCCGCCCATCATCATCGAGCGTTCCACGTTCACTTCGTCGCCCACCTTGAGCAGACCCAGATTGCTGCGGTCGAGCGTTTCCTGAATTGCTGTCACGGTGTAGGTGCCGTCGCCGGGTTGTTTCACTACTGTGAGGCACACTCCGTTGTGCGACACACTCTGGTCAATACTCAGTTCTTTCGCAAACGAGCACGACAATGTGAGGTGCAGGTTTCCTCCGTCACGTTCGAGAGCCACTACTCTCGCTGCTTCTTCTACTATTCCTGAAAACATGTTCAAAAGTTGTTATTTTTTATTCTTTTTTTTCTTCTTTTTCTCGTCTTTCTTCTTGTCCTTTTTATTGTCTTTCTTTTTGTCTTTTTTCTTCTTTGTATCTTTTTTATCCTTTTTGTCGTTATCTGTTTTGCCCTTGTCGTTGTCTTTGGCTTCAGTAACGGCCTGGGGCTCGGTGTCGTTTGACTTGGCGGCAGGTTCAGGCTCAGGCGCTGCCGGTGGCTCCTTCTTCGCCTCGCCCTTGACAGCATCGTCCTTCTTCGCCTCGCCCTTGACAGCGTCGTCCTTTTTAGTCTCGCCCTTGTCGGCGTCGTCCTTCTCAATTTTATCGGGGGCGTTTTCCTCGGGCTTCGGTGGCTCTTCGGTGGCCTCTTCGCTCTCCTCTTGGGTGCCTGGAGCAGCCGGGGTGTCTTGTCCGAACGTCTGGAAGTAGTTGGTGGTGATTACCTGGAATTCCGTTCGTCGGTTGATTTGGTCGGCTGCGGCCTTGTTTTCCTTCGACAGTGTATCGATATATGCCACCGTAAGCGTGTCGCCTTCCTGGAATTGCGGATAAAGTCGCGCGATGCGCTTGGTCACCACCTTGGGCCGAGTCTTGCCGTAGCCCTGGTAGGTGAGCCGTTCCTTCTCGATGCCGTGCGCGATGAGGTAGTCGACCACGCTCTTGGCGCGACGTGTCGAGAGGTCCATGTTGAACTCGTGGCCGCCTATGCGGTCGGTGTGCGACGACATCTCGATCGACACGTACGGGTTGTCGTTGAGCACCTGCACCATCGAGTCGAGCGCGGCTTTGCTCTCGGGCCGCAGCGTGGCTTTGTTGTAGTCGTAGAAGATATTCTCAATCACCTGCGGTTTGGTCATCGCCGCGAGGATGAAGTCGACGTTATACTCGGCGTCCTCCTCGGCGATGTCGCTGGTGAACTCCTGCTTGCCGTTGAGGTAGCCGTTGGCGCCTGCGAGCATCACGTAGCTCACGCCGCGCTGAAGGTCGAAACGGAACGTGCCGTCGGGCTTCGACACGGCTTTCTGGTTCGAGCCGTCGTTGCCCACGATGCGGATGATGGCGTTAGGCACCGGTTCCTCGTCCTTGTCGAGCACGTACCCGCTTATCCAGATTTTCAGGTCGGGCTTCTCGAACGAGAAGATATGGTCGTAGCCGCGGCCGTCCTTTCGGTTGCTTGAGAAGAACCCGGCCTCGGTCTGGGTGCGGTCGAAGGTGATGCCGAAGTCGTCCCACGACGAGTTGACCGGAGCGCCCATGTTCTCGATAAACCACTTGCCCGAGGGCTGAAGTGTGGCCTTGTAGATGTCGAGGCCGCCGAAACCGGCATGGCCTGTACTCGAGAAATACAGCACGCTGTCGGTGCGGCAGTAGGGGAAACGCTCATCGCCCGAGGTGTTGATTTGGTCGCCCAGGTTCTCCAGAGTGCCGTGGCCGTCCTTGATGCGCACGCGCCACAGGTCCTTGCCTCCCTGGCCGCCCGGCATGTCGCTCGAGAAATAGAGCCACTGCCCGTCGGGGCTCACCGCGGGGTCGCCGTAGGCGCTGAGGGTGTCGGCAGTAATCTCGAATTTCACGGGCGCGCTCCACTTGGCCTCGCTGCGCTGGGCCGAGTAAATCTCGACACTCGTCGGCGCGTCGGTTTTGCGAATGGCTTTCGACAGATACATCGTCATGCCGTCGGGGGTGAAACACGTCACACCTTCGTCAAAGTCGGTGTTCAGCTCGCCCTCAGCGGGTGCCGGACGGCTCCACTTGCCCTTGTCGTCTTTCTTCGAGAAGAACACGTCGCTGTTTTTCGTGCCGGTGATCTCACTCTTCACTGTGCCCATGGCTTTCTCGTTGCTCGAGGTGAAATACAGCATCTCGCCGCTGCCATCAAGGAATTGCGGACAGAAGTCGGCACGGCGGGAGTTGAACTGCTTGGCCTGTTTCACGATGTAACGTGAGGTCGCATCCTTCCACGACGGTGCCATGCGGCACGCGCGAAGCCCTTCTTCGGCCAGATGGTCGCCGGGCTTCATGTCGAGGTACATCTCGTAGTTTTTAGCAGCCAGCGAGTATTGGCCCTCCATCTGCTGCGCTTGAGCTAGATAAAGGTAGGCCAGAGTATCGCCGTATTCGTAGCGTATCGAGTTCTGATAGGCCGCAGCTGCGCGCGCGCTCATGTTCAGATGGCGGTAGCACTCGCCGAGCATAAACGCCACTTCGCCGCGCTGCCAGCGGTCCTCTTTGTTTTTCAGCTTATTGTAAATCTTGCGGTAGACCACCGAGGCGTCGTAGTACTCGCCGCGCTCGTATTTCTCGTCGGCGTCTTTCATCTTCGCCGTCTTGCACGACACAAGTTGCAGCGACGTCAATGCTACCACCGCCGACAATAATATGTATATTATACGTCTCATCCTATTCCTTAAAACGAATCTCACCGCCCCATTATTGCATCTGCACTGTAATTATAGGTATAATCCTGGATTGGACGATTCCCGCACGTTGTAAGACTGTTTCAACCGGCTCGATTGATACATTTTCCAGTTTACATTTTTCTTTTTCCGTTTTTATTACTACTTTTGTGGCGATTATGGCACAAACAGGACACGACATACCGTTGTTCAGCGTGGTGACCGTGACGTGGAACGCCCCCGCTGTGCTGCCTCCCACGCTGCGCAGCGTGGAGTCGCAGACGAGTCTCGACTACGAGTATCTTGTGGTCGACGGGGCCTCGAGCGACGACACGCTTTCGCTGGTCGAGCAGGCCGATATTGCCAACAAGCGAGTGGTGAGCGAGAAGGACCGCGGCCTTTACGATGCGATGAACAAAGCCATTTCGCTGGCGCGCGGCACTTTCATCGTTTGGCTCAATGCCGGCGACTCGTTTGCCGATTCCGAAGTGCTCGAGCGTCTGTCGCAACTGGCGCAGGAAAACCCCTCGGCCGATGTGCTCTATGGGCAGACGATGCTCGTCGACGGCTCGCGTGCCGTGGTGGGGTCGCGCCATCTCACGGCACCTGAATGTCTCGATGCCAACAGTTTCAAGCGCGGCATGGTAGTGTGCCATCAAGCGTTCATAGCACGCCGTGAGGTGATGCCTGAGTACGACCTGCAATATCGTTACAGCGCCGACTACGACTGGTGTGTCAAGATTTTGAAACGCTCGCGCGGCAATGCGTATGCCGGCGAGCGTCCTCTGATTCATTTTCTGTGTGACGACGGCCAGACGGTCCGTCACCATCGCGCGTCGTTGCGGGAGCGTTACCGCATTATGTGCCGCCACTACGGCGCGTTCACGGCATTTGTGAGGCATCTGTCGTTTGTGCCGCGAGCGCTCTGGCGCAAATTGCGTTCATAGTCGCCTCACGGCTACCGACAGGTGGTGACGTTCGTCGAGCCACTCGTCGTAGATGTCTATTCCCTCAAATTCTTTCTCAGGGGTGTGGGTCGAGAGTCCCTCGCCGGTGAGTTTGCAGCATGCCTCAAGGCGTGTCCAGCAACGTGTGAACTCTCGGTCACGCTCCTCGTCGCCGAGCGAAGCTATGCGCTCCACATCGATGAGAGGCATCACCAACCTCGCGGCCTCGGGCTTGAACTCCGCCACTTCCTGCACGTCGACGCCCACAGCGGTCGATGCCATTGCGGCCACGGCCCAGCGACCTGAGTGCGAGAGGTTGAAATGCAGCGAGTCGAGGCCATCGACACGCGGCTTGCCGTGCTTGCCAATGATGTAAGTCACCGAGCGCTCGCTTATGCCGGCATGGTCACGGAGCAACTCATCGAGCAGCAGTGTGGCGGCCAGCGTACGCCGCCGGTCCTCCTCTCGCCTGAAGCGCATGATATGCTCGCGGCGCGCCGGCGACAAGTTGTCGATTTGCCGCAGGTCCACTGTCGTGACGTCCATTTTCCTTATGTCAACTCCTGTAATCAGCATTTCGTGCTTAAAGTAAAAAAGAGCCAGGCTCTAAGGTTAATAAAAGTCTGGCTCAAAACTTATTATGAAAAAACAAATACTACTTCGTAATAGGGGTGACGCGTTTGAGCACGTCGCGGTTGATGTCCACCTTATATTTCTTGTGAAGGTCTTCGACCCATTTCTCCTCCAGATAAATCTGGTAGTCGCTGGAAACGGCGCCCTGCACATCGTAGGCTTCTTCAGGCTTCGTCAGCACTTTGCCGTCGAGAATGAAGAAGATGGGATAGTTCGGGTGCTTGCTCTCAGCACGGGTGCCGTTGAACAGGAGGTAGTCCACATTGGGATTCTCGCGCACCTCAACCACTTGCTTCTCCATGATTACATTTTTACCCAACTCTTTGTGGATGCGTGTTGCGATGGAGTCGACATGTTGCCCTATCATCGATGCCTTGATGTTTTTGGCGATGTTGGCCACACTGTCGTTGGTTGCGTAGAGAACAACGCCGCGGAAGTGGGTCGTATCCCACAGGGGATAGTATTTCTCTTTGTGCGCCAGGAAGTATTCGTTCAGTCCGTCGTAGTCCTTCTTGGGCATGTCGTAGACTTTGCGTTTGCTGATTTCATACAGCAAAGTTCCGTCGCGGTACTCGTTCAGCAGGTTCTTGTAGTCGGCGTTATTCTCGATGATGTCGTCGCTGTAGACGTTCAGCATGTCACCGTCGATGAGTGCTCCAACGCGCGATGCGATATACCCTGCGGCTGCGTCGTTGTTGAAATTGGCCTTGCCGTTGAGCAGCGGCACAAGCTTGAACACGGGTACATTTACTTTTTTCTTGCCTTGGGTATAGGTGTAGGCTGTGACAATCGATTTGGAAAGCACGTTTTTCACGAAGTCCTCGTTCCAGCCGCCGTTCTTGTTGATGAGCTTGAGCATTTCGCCGCGCAACTTGGGATTCTCGGTTACATTGTATTGCTTCTTCAGTCGCTTGATCATCTCCACGCGTCCGGCGTTGGCGCGCTCGTCCATCGACATCTGGTTGATGATGCCCTGGCGTGCCTCTTCGTAGCTGGGTACGGGCTTGTGGCCTAATTTTTTGACGATATGGTAGCCGTAACCGGTGGCGAAGGGTTCTGAAATCTCTCCGTCGGCGAGCGAGAACGCAACGTTCTCAAACGGCTTCACCATTCTTCCGCGGCCGAATTCGGGCAGACGTCCGCCTTGTTTAGCCGACCCGGGGTCCTGGCTGAACTGGCGTGCCGTCTCCTCAAAGTCGGCGCCGCCCTTGATTGCTGCATAGATGGAATCGATTCTCTGCTTGACAACCTCGCGTGCCTCTTCGGTGTTCTTGTCTTTCTCGCGCGGGAACAGCAGAAGAATGTGCTCGCAGTTCACCGTGCCCTCGTCGGGACGCTCAGCGTTGACGCGTATCAAGTGGATGCCGTATTCGGTCTCAAACGCGGGCGAGAGTTGGCCCACAGGAGTCTCGAAGGCCACTTTGTCGAAAGCGTAAGGGAACATTCCGCTGGCGATGAAGCCGTATTCGCCGTGGTTGCTCTTTACTGAACGGTCGATTGAATACTGGTCGGCAGCGGCATTGAAGTCGAGTTTCCCGGCTGCAATCAGGTTGCGCAGGCTGTCCATCGTTGCAATCTGGGCGTTGTTCTGTGCCTCGTCACGGCCTCGCGAAATCATGAAATGCGAGATGTCGACATTGCGTTTCATGCGGGCGTAGGCCTCGCGTGCCAGACGCTCGGTCACCGTCGTGTCGTTGAGATACGGAGCGATGATGTCGTTGCGGTAACCGGCAAGTTCGCGTTTGATTTCCGGCAGCGTGTCGATTCCTTCGGCTTCGGCCTCGGCAACTTTCAACTTATAAGTTACAAAGCGGTCAACATACTTGTCGAGCGTCTCGGGCTCTACCTGTTGAGCGCTGTTTTTCTTGTAGAGATACTCAAACTCGCTCAGCCTCACGTCTTTGCCGTTGATAGTCATCAGTACGGGGTCGGTGGCGGCAACGGCTATTACGGCCGCGAGCGAAATCATTGCACCAAGGATAAACTTTACTTTCATTTCGGTTGATTGGTATGAAATAATGTATTGTACATTTTTTAATGTGTTCAATTATTAATAACGCAGTTTGTGCCCCAAAATTATATACAACCAAAGAAAAAGCGAAAAGCGGCCAAAAAGAAACCGCCAAAGAAACCGCCACATCTCATCGCCGCCCCTTGGTCTAAAACCGAAAAATGAAGAAAAAAGAACCGTCCCTTTTTCTTCACTTTTGGACGTTATTGCCCGATTTTTAGATGTTTTCTTTTTCCAGCCCCTTGGTCCAAAACCGAAAATGAAGAAAAAAGAACCGTCCCTTTTTCTTCACTTTTGGCTGTCAGTTTCTGCTTTTTCTGTTGCGGAGATGGATGTGGCGCGTAAAAAGACTGCATCTCGCATTATGGCGGTGCGGCGCTTTATCGGGCGCCAGCAGTCCCCGTAATGCGAGACGCGCTCTCGGTATTCTTTACGATTTGGTTAATTGCCCATTTCGCTGAGGAACTTGATGCGTATCAGCCTGATTTCCTCTTCGGTATACTCGTCGCCGAGTTCGTCCTGTGCCTCTTCGATGTCGTCGGTCTCACTCTCGGCGAAGTAGTCGAGTATGTCGAGCTTGTGCTCTTCATCCATGTATTCGTCGATGAAGTAGTCAATGTTGATTTTTGTGCCGGAGTAGACTATCGACTCAATTTCGCTCAGCAGGTCGATGAGTTCCATGTGCTTGCCCTCGGCGATAGCTTCGAGCGACACTTTGCGGTCGATGCCTTGAATCAGCGAAATCTTGTTTTTGCTCTTGTCGGCCACTGAGCGCACTCGAAGGTCGAGCGGGCGGTCGATTTCGTTCTCTTCGACGTGACGTTTGATGATTTCGATGAACTCTTTGCCGTAACGTTTGGCCTTGCCGGCTCCCACACCAGGGATGTTCTGTAGCTCCTCCATGGTGATGGGGTAGTTGGTGGCCATGGCCTCGAGCGACGGATCCTGGAAGATGACGTAAGGCGGGAGCTTGTGCTGCGAGGCTATTTTCTTGCGCAGGTCGCGCAGGATGCTGTAAAGAGTCGGGTCGATGGCGCTCGTTCCGCCGTGCATCTCCATCTCCTCGGTCTCGTCAAACTTCTGGTCTTCAACCACAAGGAACGGCTGAGGGTCGAGGATGAAGCGTCGGCCTTTGGCCGTCACCTTGATGAGTCCGTAATTCTCGATGTCGCGGTTGAGATATCCCGCTATGATGCCCTGATTGATGATGGCGCCGACATATTTCGGGCCTTTGTCCTTGAGGCATCCAAACTGCTCGAGTGTGTCGTGACGGTAGCCGGTTACGTCGGCGGTTTTCTCGCCCATCATGATGTTGATCACATGCTCGGCTTTGAATTTCTCTTTTATGGCGACTACGGTTTCGATGATGTCGAGCAGGTCGTCCTGCGCCTGGATGCGTTTCTTCGGATGCACGCAGTTGTCGCAGTTGTGGCAGTTGTCCTGGTCGTATTCCTCGCCGAAGTAGTGTAGCAGCGACTTGCGTCGGCATACCGACGACTCGGCGTAGCTTGCTGTCTCCTGCAGCAGTTGTTTGCCTATCTCCTGCTCGGCTACAGGCTTGCCTTGCATGAATTTGTGCAGTTTCAGCAGGTCTTTCTTCGAGTAGAAGGTGATGCACTGTCCTTCGCCGCCGTCGCGACCGGCTCGTCCGGTCTCTTGGTAGTAACCTTCGAGGCTCTTGGGTATGTCGTAATGAATCACGAAACGCACGTCGGGTTTGTCGATTCCCATTCCGAAGGCGATGGTGGCCACAATCACGTCGACATCCTCAAGGATGAACGCGTCTTGGTTGGCGCTGCGTGTGGCGCTGTCCATACCGGCATGGTAG
>JBGUHM010000062.1:0-19544 GCA_045112115.1 Sodaliphilus sp.
AAATCGAGCAGAGCGCAACTGTAGACCGAAACATCTTCGACGTGGTGAAAAACATGCCGCTGGCCAATTACACCAAGAGCGGCGGTATGTCGTTCGCCGGCAGCAGCTTCCGCTACAACTCGTTCCAGATTGACGGTGCGGCCAACAACGACGTCTTCGGTCTGGCTTTCAACGGAACAAACGGCGGCCAGGCCAACGCCAACCCCATCTCGATGGACGCCATCCAGGAAATCCAAGTGGTGGTGGCTCCGTTCGACGTGCGTCAGAGCGGTTTCACCGGCGGTGGTATCAACGCTATCTCCAAGCAGGGTAACAACGACTTCCACGCCACCTTCTTCACCTACTACAACAACCAGGACTTCTACGGCCGCCACAACGCCGCACAGGATTACGCCTACATGCCTCTGAGCAAGCAGCACAAGCTCACCATGGGTGGCAACCTCAGTGGTCCCATCGTGAAAGACAAACTGTTCTTCTTCGTCAACTTCGAGTATCAGAACAAGAGCTATCCGTCGAGCTATTATCCTGGCATGAACCGCGACTACATCAGCGAGGCTAACGCCAAGGCCATGGCCGACAAGTACTTGCAGCTCACTGGCATCCAGGAAAAGTGGGGACCGCGCAATGTCGACACTCGTAACATCGAACTGCTCGCCCGCATCGACTGGAACATCAACGACAACAACAAACTCGCGCTGCGCTACCAGCACGGCGACAGCTACGACGACGGTTACAGCGCTGGCTACACCAGCTACTACTTCAACAACTCGAGCTATCGCTTCAACAACATCTCCAATTCGTTTGTGGCCGAGTTGAACTCGTCGTTCGGCAACTTCCACAACGAGTTGCGAGCCAGCTACAACCGCGTGCGTGATAACCGCGACGTGCCTTATCAGGGACCGCTATTCTGGATTAAGAACATTCAGAACGACTATGAGCCCACCGACAAGGACCACTACCGCACCAACATCAGCGTGAACCTCGGTACTCACTACGTCTCGGGTGCAAACAAGCTCGACCAGGACATCTTCCTGCTTGAGGACAACTTCACTTGGTACAATGGCAACCACAACATCACCTTCGGTACTCACAACGAACTCTTCTTCATGAAGAACCTCTTCGTGCAGTACTCCACCGGTGAATGGGTGTACAACTCGCTCGACGCCTTCTTCAACAACCAGCCGAGCAACTTCTACTTCCGCTGCATCGATCCGGAACGCACCGGTGGCGACCTCCTCTGGGCTCCCATGATCAAGGCCGGCCAGTTTGGTTTCTACGCTCAGGATAAGTGGAACGTGAACCCCAACTTCGAACTTACCTACGGTATCCGCTTCGACATCCCTGTGATGTTCAACTCGCCCACTCCCAATCCCGAGATGAACGCTTACTATGAGGGTAAGTCAATCCAACCGCGCATCGGCGAGATGCCCACCACAAAAATAATGATTTCGCCACGATTCGGTTTCCGCTGGTTTGCCGACGACAACCATAAGACTCTTATCCGTGGTGGTCTCGGTATGTTCACCGGACGCGTGCCGTTCGTGTGGCTGAGCAACGCCTTCTGCAACAACGGTGTGGAGCAAATAGGTACCAGCATCTCCAACGCAGCCGATATTCCCGCCGTGACAAACAACACCGCCGAACTCGTCGAGTCGCTCTCGAAGGGAAGCAAGTTCCGTATGGACATCGCAACAGTCGAGAAAAGCTTCCGCTTCCCGCAGGTGCTTCGCGGCAACCTCGCTTGGGAGCAGCGTTTCGGCAACAATTGGAAGTTCACTCTTGAGGGTCTATACAGCAAGACGTTCAATCAGGTGTTCTTCAACAATCTCGCCATCAACCAAGTGGGTGCAGTGTTCGCTGTTGAGGGTGTTGAGCACAGCCAGGCACCGTTCTACGCCAGCGACAGCAAGTGCGCTAACCTCATCAATCTCGAAAACACCAACAAGGGTTACTCCTACAGCATCAGTGGTACACTCGAGAAACACTTCGACTTCGGCCTGAACGTGTTGGCAAGCTATACCTTTGGTCACGCAAAGAGCGTGTTCGACGGCACAGCTTCTATCGCTCTCTCGAGCTGGAAGGCTTCACAGGCAGTCGACACTCGTCGCCCGCGCCTGACCTACAGCAATTTCGACCAGCCGCACCGCATTCTCGTTAGCCTCGACTACACCTCGCCGAAATATCTCAACGGATTGATGCAGACTCAAATCGGCATCACCTACAACGGATACAGCGGTCAGCGTTACAGCCTCTGTATGAACGAGAGCCCGAGCAGCGGCTACAACGGTGACGGTACTCGTGGCAACTCGTTGCTCTACATACCCACCGAGGAAGAACTCTGGCAGATGGACTTCACCCCGCTTACGGCTAAAATCAACGGCGAGACAGTCGTCACTATGTCGGCAGCCGAACAGAAGGTGCGCTTCAACGGCTTCATCGAGAACAACGCCTACGCCAAGAACCACCGCGGACAGTATGCCGAGCGCAACAGCTGTCTGGCTCCTTTCGAGCACCAGATCGACCTGCACTTCGCGCAGTCAATATTCGCACTGAAGGAGCGCGGTAGCAAAATCATGCTCACGCTCGACATACTCAACTTCGCCAATATGCTCAACAAGAAGTGGGGCGCAACTTGGAGCAACAGCAACTCGGTCACACCGCTCAACAACACCGCGCTCACCAACAAGGGTGGCGGCCGTTACGTGGCCAAGTACACTTGGAACGGTTACACCGAGCCAAGCAAATACGACATCGGCAGCCGCTGGCACATGCAGGTGGGTGTGAAACTCATCTTCTAAACCATCGGTTCAAGCAAAGTTTTAAACCCGAATCGGTCGACCGGTTCGGGTTTAAGTGTGGCCTCCCGCGGGAAGCCACACTTTGTTTCAGCTATAATGCTTTTCCATAAAATGAAACTGTTTAATCTGGGTCGCGTCAGCATACTTTTGCACGGAAATGCGCCTCTGCGCCGAGGCAGTTGAAACGATTTGAATCGGTTTGAACCAGTTTAAACTTCAAGCGGTTGAATAATGTGTCGCTTATTGTTATTTATTTAACGGATTTGTTGGTAAATATGAGGATTTTTGTTTATTTTTGTGGTCTGCAAACCTATTAAACTAAAAACAAAGAACATGAAACAGAATTTAAACATTTTAGTTTTGGCGGTGTGTGTCGCTACAATGCTTTGTTCGTGCAACAAGGCGAAAAACATCGAAGTCAGTGAGGACAATATCACATTCGCCATCAACGGCGGTGAGAAGACAATCGACGTGACAGCCGACGGAAGTTACGACATCCAGGACTGCCCCGAGTGGGTCAAGGCCGAGACCGACGAGTCGTCACTCAAGCTGACCGTTGGTGAGAACACTACGGGGGCTGTGCGCGATTGTGTCATCAAACTCGTGGGCAGCGACATCGAGGTGCCCATCAGAATCATACAGGCCGACAAATGTACGTTCATCAAGGTCTCTCAGACCGAGGTGACGTTACCCAAGGAGGGCGGCAGCAAAGAACTGACGGTGGAGACTGACGGCGGCAATATCGCAATGAATGCCAGCGATGGCTTCGAGGCCACACTCGCCGACGACAAACTCACCATCACCGCTCCGGCTAACCAGGGCGGCACCATCAACGGCACGTTGACCATCAGCTGCGACGAAGTCAGAACCGACGTCTCCGTCACTGTCGAGGGCTCCATCTGCCCAACTTGCAACGGCACCGGCAAGGTGCGCTGCTCCAAATGCGGCGGCCAGGGATATACGTTTGAATTTGTTCCTGGTCCATATAATTACTATGAATTCGGATGTAGTAATTGCGGTGGTTCCGGAGAGGGGTTTGGGGATGCTCCCGCAGATGGATCAACTCATTACACTGTACGCAAAGGCTCCGGCAAGATGAACTGCCCGACCTGCGGCGGCACTGGACACTGATTGTCCAGCACAACCACATCATAAAACAACTCGGAGTTCTCCGAGAGTTCCAAGAACTCCGAGAACTCCGATGTTTTATATCTGTTAGTTATTACATCTGCGAGTGATAGGAGACGAGGCCGGGCATCGAGTTGCTCACGATTTTCTTCACGTTCACCTCGTAGCGCTCGGCAACTTGGAGCAGAATCTCGCTGAACTTGGTGGCGATGGTGCCTACGAAGCACACCGGCAGGTCGCGGTAGTCGTACTGGCAGATGTGGCGCTCGAAAAAGCGGCACAGCTCGTCGGTGACCAACTGCTGTACATATTCGTTATCCATATGCTCGGCCAGGAACAACGAGTAGTTGCGAAGGTTGCGGTTGGCGTAGGGATTGCTGTACACGGCGTCCATAATGGTGTCGATGGTCTCGTTGCGGGTTTCCATAAACTCATCGATGAGCTCGCGGGGCGCCAGGTCCTTGATAAGGTCGCTCAGGAAGATGCGGCCCAAGGCGCTGCCGCCGCCCTCGTCACCAAGGATGAAACCGCCGGAACGCACGTTCTTCACAATGCGCTTGCCATCGTAGTAGCAGCTGTTGCTACCGGTGCCCAGAATGCATGCCAGGCCCGGCTGGCCGATGAGCAGGCCGCGCGCCGCGCCCAAAAGGTCGCTCTCAACCGTGGCGGGTGTCTTGAACTGAGCCACAAGCGAGGCCTCAACCATCTTAATCTTGTCGGGCGACGAACAGCCCGCACCGTAGAAATAAATCTGGTCCCAACGGCGCTGGAAAAACTCCTTCGGCAACTCTAAGCGGATGACATGACTGATCTCTCGGCGCGACAGGAACACCGGGTTCAATCCCGTTGTCACAGCATGCGTCAGCACGGTGTTGCCGTCGGCAAGCGTCCACTCGGTACGCGTCGAAGAACTGTCGGCTATGACCCAAATTTTCTTGCTTGTTCTCATATTTCTACACTAAAACTGTGCAAATTTAAGTCTTTAAATTAAATCAGCCAAACAATCAATATAATTTAATATTTAAAAACAAAATTTAACTACGATTTCTTTTTCTTGTGAAATTCTGAAAACAACACTTAAAGTTATGCCCCTCCGAGAATTCCGAGTCCTCCGAGTCCTCCGAGTCCTCCGAGAACTCCACCTCCCCGGTCTAATGGCTTGTTTGGGTTGAATCAAATCGACAGGCGGCGAAGTGTCTTCAGCAACTCGCGGTCGATGGGCTTGTCGTTCTTGATGGCCTTGTTGAACGGAACGTAGACGATTTCGTCGTTGCGGTCGCCAATCATAATGTTGCGCTGACCCTCGAGCAGGGCGTCGACGGCAGCAGCACCCATGCGGGAGGCGAGGATGCGGTCCTGGGCCGTGGGCGAACCGCCGCGCTGCAGGTGGCCGAGGATGGTCACGCGGGTGTCGTACTGCGGGAACTCGTTTTTAACACGTTCGGCAAGGCCCATGGCGCCGCCGGTGATGGGGCTCTCGGCCACCAGCACTATCGACGAGTTCTTGCTCTTGCGGAAGCCGTTCTGTATCAGTTCCGACAACTGGTCGACCTCGGTCGAAATCTCGGGAATAATAGCGGCCTCGGCTCCGCTGGCGATGGCGCCGTTCAGGGCGAGGAAACCGGCGTTGCGCCCCATCACCTCGATGAAAAACAGACGCTCGTGGCTCGAAGCGGTGTCGCGGATGCGGTCCACACACCACATCACGGTGTTCAGAGCCGTGTCGTAGCCTATGGTGTGGTCGGTGCCGTAAAGGTCGTTGTCGATTGTGCCCGGAAGACCCACGATAGGGATGTCGAATTCGCTGGCAAACTGACGCGCGCCGGTGAGCGAACCGTCGCCGCCAATCACCACCAGCGCGTCGATTTCGTGACGGCGCATCACCTCGTAGGCCTGCTTGCGGCCCTCCTCGGTGGTGAACTCCTTGCAGCGGGCCGTTTTCAGGATGGTGCCGCCGTGTTGGATGATGTTCGACACGTTCTGCGTCTTGAAGTCCTGAATCTCATCGTCGATGAGACCACGATAGCCGCGGTAGATGCCTTTCACCTTGAAGCCGCTGAATATAGCGCTGCGAGTCACCGAGCGAATCGCTGCGTTCATGCCGGGGGCGTCGCCGCCGCTGGTCAAAATTCCGATTGTCTTGATTGTTGCCATAAGTTATTGAGTTTTAGTTGTTAATTTGCATATAATAGCACGCTCCGCGTGGAAATTCATCAAAATTTAAATCAAAATTTTTCAGTTTTTCTTTTATTCGGTGGATGTTTTTTTAAGTCTGACACGATCAATTGTTCTTGTTTTGTCGTCAAAATAATACCATTCGGAATAAAGACTTTCTGCTCCAAAATTTAGGAGCATTCCATAAGGCATATGGGTCAAATTCATATAATTGAACAATTGACGCCGATGTTGTGTATCGATATTTGACACTGACTTGAGTTCAACTATGATGTTCTTGTTTATAACTAAATCCATTCTATATGTTTGATCCAGTTTGATTTCGTCCCAGTAAATAGGCAGATATACCTGTCGCTCAACTTCAAAGCCTTTCGACTCCAAAAGATACTTCAAGGCTGCTTCGTAGGCCGACTCCAGTAAGCCTGAACGATACTTGCTGTGAACCCGCATTGTTTCTCCCGTCACAATTCGGAAAAAATCATATTCCTCATCATACAAGTCGATATATTTCATGCTAAAATATTTGATAAATTTTGAATATAATTTTTTGAAAATTTCCGCCCGTCAGGGCGCTCGTTTCTCTCGTCCCGATTCGGAAAAGAGTCATATTTCTCATCATACAAGTCGATATATTTCATACTAAAATAGTTTGAGAAATTTTGCATATAATTTTCTAAAAATTTCCGCCCGCCAGGGCGCTCGTTATTTCTCGTGGGGCGCGCCAGGTTTAGTGGCGCAGTACAGGGTGCATGTGCCGAATGTGAGGCGGCTGAAAGTGCAGTCGGTGTAACCCTCGCCCTCGATGATGGCTGTCATTTCGCCACCCTGCGGCACTGCGGCGATGCTGCGCGGCAGATAGCGGTAGGCGTCACGGTCGCCGCTCCGCAGCCCGCCAATGAACGGGATGACGTGCATAGCATAGAGGTTGTAGAACCAGCGAATCACACGGTTGGGCGGCACACTCAGTTCGAGCACCACAAGCCGACCGCCGGGACGAAGCACTCGCAGCATCTCGCGGTAGCCCTGCGCCAGGTCCTTGAAATTGCGTACCCCGAAAGCCACGGTCACGGCATCTACGCTGGCGTCGTCGAGCGGCAGCTCCATGCAGTCGCCCTGCATAAATGATATCGTGTCGTCAAGGCCGAGCCGTTTCACCTTCTCGCGGGCTACGGCAAGCATGCCCTCGGAGAGGTCGATGCCCAGAACACGGCGAGGCTTCAACCGGCGGCACAGCTTTACGGCGAAGTCGCCAGTGCCGGTAGCCACGTCGAGCACCACGGCGGGCGACCAGCGACGAAGGCGGTTCACAGCCACGCGGCGCCACCAGCGGTCGATGCCAAGCGTCATCGCGTGGTTCATGAAATCGTAGGCCGGGGCAATGCTGTCGAACATCTCCCTCACCTGGCCGGTCTTGTCACCGTCGCCGTAGGGCGTTATTTTCTCAACTTTCTGCACTTTGGCTGTCGTTTGGCTCGTCTTCTAAATACACCTTCGGCGGATTGCTCGTGCCGTGGCCCTGGCTGCGTGCGTCGTGACGCTCGTAGGCCTCGACGATGCGCTGCACAAGCCGGTGGCGTACGATATCCTTCTTCTCAAACTCCACGCGGCCTATGCCGTTCACGCCCTCAAGTACTTTCAAGGCGTGGATAAGGCCCGAACCTGTGGCGCGCGGCAGGTCAATCTGCGTGATGTCGCCGGTCACAATCATCTTCGAACCCAGGCCCAGACGGGTGAGGAACATCTTGATTTGGTGGGTCGTGGTGTTCTGTGCCTCGTCGAGTACGATGATGGCGTCGTTGAGGGTGCGGCCGCGCATAAATGCCAGCGGAGCAATCTGTATCACGTTGCCGTCCATATATTCACGAAGCTTGGCGCCGGGAATCATGTCCTCGAGCGCGTCGTAGAGCGGCTGGAGGTATGGGTCAATCTTGTCGCGCATGTCGCCGGGTAGAAAGCCCAGTTTCTCGCCGGCTTCCACCGCCGGACGTGAGAGGATGATTTTCCTCACTTCCTTGTTCTTCAGTGCCCGAACCGCCATCGCCACTGCCAGATAGGTCTTGCCGGTGCCGGCAGGGCCCAGCGCGAACGTCAGGTCGTTGTCGCGGAACGCGTTCACGAGTTTCTGCTGGTTGGGTGTGCGCGCCTTGATGGGTTTGCCGTTCACACCGTAGATAATCACGCCGTCCATCTTCAGTTCGGCCGGTGGCGTGCCCTTGATCACGTCGATAATCACCTCCTCGGTGAGGGTGTTGCGTGACGAGCAGTACTGCTCCAGTTCCTTGATTTTCTTCTCAAAAAGTGCGGTCTCCTTCTCGTCGCCAATCACGGTGATAACCGAGCCGCGAGCCGCCATTCGCAACTTCGGGAAGAGGTTGCGGATAAGTTGTATATTACTGTTGTTCACCCCGTAGAACACTATGGGGTCGACACTGTCGATTATTATATGCCTTTCTATCATAGCCGCAAAAGTAATAAAAAAATTCGACATACCGCCTTTTTGCAACAAAATGTAACACGATTTTGCCGTCTTAAATTTGACCCACAAAAAAATGCAGCCTTATTCCGACTGCATTTTTTTGAATATCGGGTTCAAACCCTGTGATTACCGAAATCTATCGTTTATTTCACAACCTTGCGGCCGTCGCCGGTAATGTAGATGCCACGCGGGGCGTTCTTGAGCGAGGTGCCCACATAGCGGCCGTTGAGGTCGTAGTAGCGTACCACGCGGTTCGCGTTGTCGTCGATGAGGCCCTCAACGCCAGTGGTGGTGGCCTTGGTGAAGACGGCGGTGACCGTCACAGCCGAGGCTGGCATCTTGAAGGTGTAGGTACCCGGTTCGTCGCCCGGAGTGACGTCGACTGCAGCCTTGCGCGGTGCCAGAAGCGGAGCGCCAGTAGATTCGTTGCCGCCAACGGTCTCAATGGTGAGCAATTCCAGTTTGTAGCCTTCGTCCGGAGTGATGGTGAGCGTGACCGTCTCGTTGGTGTAAGCCCAGTCTTTCTCACAGGTGACCGTTCCGTGCTCAAACTCTGCCGGGATGTCCAGCGCCCACTTGCCGGTGAAATAGCCCGTCGTGGGATTAGCCATGCTCGCGTCTTGGTAATTGCCGTTGTATCGCACGGCACCCACGAGTTTCGTGTCGTAAGTGAACATCCCAACGCTATTAGTTACATTCCACGTGTTGTTGCAGTAAATGGTGGTGAGTGCATAGCAATCAAAGAACATATGGTTGACATCGGTCACTTTGCTCATGTCGAAGTTGTTGACATCAATAGTTTTCAACGACGAACATTCGCGGAACATCTCAGCCATGGTAGTGACATTAGAGGTGTTCAGGTATTCCAGACCCTCGAGTTCCTCCAGATAGTTGCATTTATAGAACCAATAGGCGCAACTATTCGGGCGTACGTCGGCAAAAGCAGGTGAGAACACCGCCTTTTTGACGTCAGAATTAAACCAAACAGGCATGGAACCGCTGGTAGCCGCCACATAATCGCTGGCCCACACTCCGGTCACCGAATGGCCATCGTAGGTATCGCCCTCATGTGGTCTCACGCCGCAATCGAAATAAAATGTCTTGATGTCGTCGCACCACACCACGAACGGCTCGCTGGCCCATTGGAACTCCGCGCTCACTGTGACTGCCTCGGCAGGCATCACAAAGGTGCAAGTGCTATCGTTGATCATGGTTACATCAACCACATTGCCTGTCCTATTGCCTGTCACGACGCAGCCATACAGGCCAAAACCGTCATCGGGCGTTAAGGTGACGGTAACGGTGTCGTTGGTATAGGCCCTGTCCTTATCGCAAGTGATGATGCCGTGTTCATTGCTGTCGATGTTCACGTTCCACTTGCCGGTGAAATAGCCGGTGGTGGGGTTGGCCATTGCTCCGTTAACCAGGGTATCATTATAGGCAACAGCACCTTTAAGTGATACACAGTCCAGGAACATGTTGTTGGCGTTGGGGTTGTTCCATGTCTTGTCGCAATAGATGGTGGTGAGATTTGTGCATTCGCGGAACATCGAAATGGTAGAGGGGAGTTTTCCGACATCAAAGCCATTGACATCAAGACTGGTGAGTTTTGCACAACCGAAGAACATGCTAGACATGTTGGTCACCTCACTGGTATTCAGGTTTTCAATGCCCTCAATCGTCTCCAATTCTGACATATTCCAGAACCAATAATAAAGGCTTTTGGGTCGCACCGTGCTGAAAGTGGTTTGGAACACGACTTTCTTAACGTCTTTTGCGTAATTTCGCCATCTAGGAACGTTCAATTCGGTGTTGGCAACATCGTCACCAGTCCACAATTTTGTGACTATCTGTCCGTCATAGATGCTACCTAGGGAAGGGGCATAGCCATAGTCGAAGTAAAGCGTTTGGTTGCCTTCACACCAGATGGCATTTGCCGTCGGACAGAAGAATTCCACACACAAGGTGACGTCTTCGGCTGGCATGACGAACGAGTAAGTTCCGTCGCCATTGTCGGTGAAATAATAGTCGAATCCGCTTGAGTCGCCAGTCAGCGTGAAAGTTTTAACGCGGTAGTCAGCTTCGGGCGTCACGGTTATTGTCACCAAATCGTGGGTATAGGGCGTGGCTTCGCTGAGGAGAACAGTTCCGTGTTCTATATTGCCTACATGCAAAGTCCACTGCTTCATGAAGTAACCTGTCACGGGATTCGCCAATGCGCCATTGGTCCAGTTGCTATTATAGGCAATGGCACCTTTAAGTTTGGTGCAGTCCAGGAACATGTTAGCCGAGTTGAGCGCTCTGAGGTCCCATGTCTTGTCGCAATAGATGGTGGTGAGGTTCTCACAACCCTCAAACATGCTGCTGGTGTTGATGCTGCTCATGACATCAAAGGTGTTGAGGTCAAGGGTCTGGATCGACTTGCAGCCAGCGAACATGTGGCTCATGTCCACCGCCTGGCTGGTGCTCAGATACTCGAGGCCCACAATCTCACTCAGATTGGGCATATCTCGAAACCAATCACACAAACTCTCAGGATGAACATAATAGAAGTCGTGTTTAAAAACGACACTTGCGACATTGGATCTGTAATCACTCCATCTGGGCGCTCCCGTGCCTGTATCGGTCAGGGCATCACCGCTCCACACAGCCGTCACCTCCTGGCCTTCAAAGGTCTCGCCCACTTGATACTGATGGACGTGATTGGTGAAGTAGAGCGTTGAATTGCCGCTGCACCAAATGGCTTGTGGCGTAGCGGCAGCGAACCAAGCATCCACATAAACCTCGTGGGGAGGCATCGTGAATGTGTAGGTGCCATTTCCGTTATCGGTGAAGGGAATCAACTCATTGCGGAGGTTGTCTTTAGCAATTAATATATCAAAAAAAGCATTACCCGTATCGGGGACAGGGGCCAATGTCACGGTCTGATTGGTGTAGGGATTCTCGTCGCTTGCCACTATGGTACCACCGCCAATGAGATTGAAGTTGATGGGCCAGCGTTTGGTGAAATAACCCGTCACAGGGTTTGCCATACTGCTGGTGACATAGGGTTCGTAATTTCTGTGACTGACAGCACCCTTGAGTTTGTAGCAATTCCAGAAAATATATTGCTCTTCTGAAAACATTTCGCTCCAGTCGTTGTCGCAATAGATGGTGGTGAGGTTCTCACAACTTCCAAACATAGCCAACGCATGAGTCACTTTATGAAGGTCGAAAGAATTGACATCGAGCGTGCCGAGCGACTTGCAGTTGTAGAACATGTCAACCGTCCTCGTCACCTGACTGGTGTTAAGATACTCAAGGCCTTCAACCGAAGTAAGGTATCGGAATTCTTCGAACCAAGATTCTGTGGTGACTGGTCTTACTTCGCTGAACGAAGGATCGAAACAAACGGTCAGGACATCGTTTCGAATATCATACCACTTCGGCATCCCATAACCGTCGGGAATGGCATTAGTGACAGAAACACCGCTCCACACGCTGGTAACGGTCTCACCGTCGTAAGTGTCGCCAGCGGCATACAACGTATCGGAATTGGTGAAATACATGGTGGCGTTGCCCTCACACCATATGGCCTGTGGTGTTTTCTCAGCCCATGCGCTCGTCACAACCCCTAAGAGCATGACAAGCATTAGTAGAACTCTTTTTTTCATATATTCAATAGGTTTTTATATTGATTGTCTTGGTTTTGACGTGCAAAGGTACTGCATTTTTTTTAATAACGTGTGTTTTATCAATTAAAATTCATCGAAACTTACGTTGTTTGCCACTTAAATTGATAGTAGTAGGCACCTCGCACAGGCGCTTATTGAATTGCAAAGAAAAAAACTATTTGGTACACATCCACTTCGTGGTTCCATAGCTCCGGTGGTGTTCATCGTGTTCATCGTGTTCATCGTGCCCTTCGCCTCGTAAATTTTTATTTCATTCTTGTGCTTATCTCGATATTTATTATTAACTTTGCGGTCAGAAATTATTAATCTTGCGCGAAGGGTCAGTCCAAGCGCAGTAAGCTACAAATAACGCTCATGAACAAATTCTTCTCTTTAGCGCTGGCTATAGCTATAGCCGCCGGATTCTCCTGCACGGCTCAAGACCTCTCGCAGGGTGGCATCACCAACGACATGATGAAGCAAATCGTCGCTCCTACAGCAGCCAACCACAACAAGGCCATCAGCAACGCCATGGCTGGCAATGCCATCGACGACCTCGCAAAAAACTACCGTAACACTCGGGTGACCGACAAGCATTTCAGCATCGAAACGCCGAAGCAGTCAATCCACAACCAGCGGCAGAGCGGTCGATGTTGGATGTATTCCAGCTTCAATGTGCTGCGCGCCAATTTCGCACGCCGACACGGCGATTCCATCAGCGTCGAGTTCTCTCACGACTATCTGTTCTTCTACGACCAACTCGAGAAGGCAAACCTCATGCTGCAAGGGGTGATTGACTGCGCCGACAAACCCATCGACGACCAACGTGTGCAGTTCTTCTTCCATCATCCAATAAACGACGGTGGCACTTTTTGCGGTGTGGCCGACCTCGCCGAAAAGTACGGTCTCGTGCCGGTTGAGGTGCAGCCCGAGACTTTCTCGGCCGAACGCACTTCCCGCATGCGACAACTGTTGGCTTCGAAACTGCGGGAATACGGACTGGAGTTAAGGCAGATGGTGGCCGACAAAAAAAGCAAAAAAGCAATCCAGCAGCGAAAGACCGAGATGCTCGGTACAATCTACTCCATGCTATCGCTGTCTCTGGGCGAACCCGTCAAATCGTTCTCCTACACCTTCCGCAACAAGAAAGGAAAAGCAATAGTTCCCGCACGTGAGTATACTCCGCTGGAGTTCTATCGGGAAACAGTCGGTGGACCTATCAACGGCACGTTCATCATGGCGATGAACGACCCAAGAAGGGAATACTATAAAACCTACGAGGTGGAACTGGACCGTCACACCTACGACGGACACAACTGGTGCTACGTCAATCTGCCTATGGAGGATATCGCAAATATGGCTATCGCTTCGCTCAAAGACTCCACAAAACTCTACGCAAGCTTCGATGTGGCTAAGCAGCTTAACCGTGCCAACGGATACCTTGCCCTCGACAACTACGACTACGCTACGCTCTTTGGCACCACTTTCCCCATGAACAAGGCACAGCGCATCGCCACTTTCGACAGCGGGTCGACCCACGCCATGACAATCTGCGCCGTCGATCTCGACGACAACGGCAAGCCGCTCAAGTGGAAAGTGGAGAACTCATGGGGCGACGACAGCGGGCAGAAAGGATACATTATCATGACAAACGAGTGGTTCAACGAATATTCGTTCCGTCTGGTCGTGGACAAGAAATACGTGCCGCAGAACATCCTCAAGGCGGCGGCAACAAAACCCGTCATGGTCATGCCCGAAGATCCCCTCTTCGGCTCCGACGACTGACCTCCAGCACCTGATCACAAGGCAACAACAGAAAAAAGCGACCGATTGGAACACGACCCCAATCGGTCGTTTCGCATCCAAAGCCACCCTCAACCCGAGAGCTCCGAGTTCTCCGAGAACTCTGAGAACTCTGAGAACTCCGAGAACTCTGAGAACTCCGAGCCCTAAACCACTGTCCCGCGACTGCAAAGCAGTAGCAGCCAGCAAGCACCCCCATCTTACATCTTCCATCCTGCATATTACATTTTCCACTCCCCCCAACTATCATCATTTTTTCAATTTTATCAGCCAGTTTGGCCGCACTTTCCAGTTTTTTTGTTAAATTTGCACACTTTAATAACACTTGAAGAGCGTAACACAATGAGCGAGAAATACATAGTATCGGCAAGGAAATATCGCCCGGCAACTTTCGAGACGGTCGTGGGGCAGCAAGCACTGACTCACACTCTGAAAACGGCAATCGCAAGCGAGCGACTGGCACACGCATACCTGTTCTGCGGACCCAGAGGCGTGGGTAAAACCACCTGCGCGCGTATCTTCGCAAAGGCTATCAACTGCGAGCATCTGACACCCGACGGCGAGCCTTGCAACAACTGCGAGTCGTGCCGGGCTTTCAACGAGCAGCGATCCTATAATATCATGGAGCTCGACGCTGCCAGTAACAATACTGTCGACGACATCCACACCGTCATCAAGCAGGTGCAGATTCCGCCGCAGGTGGGGCGTTACCGCGTGTTTATTATCGACGAGGTCCACATGCTCTCCAATCAGGCGTTCAACGCCTTCCTCAAGACGCTCGAGGAACCGCCCGAATACGCCATCTTCATCCTCGCCACCACCGAGAAACAGAAAATCATCCCAACAATCCTATCGCGCTGCCAAATCTACGACTTCGCTCGTATCACCGTGCCCGACATCGTCGACCAACTGCAACGCATATGCGCCGACAAGGGCATCACTGCCGAGCCCGCGGCGCTCAACGTCATAGCGCAGAAAGCCGACGGAGCCATGCGCGACGCGCTCTCAATCTTCGACCAGGTGGCCGCCAGCAGCGGAGGTGACATCACCTACCAGAGTACGCTCGAAAACCTCAATGTGCTCGACCACGACTATTATTTCCGGCTTGACGAGACTTTCCTGAGTTGCAACGTGCCGCAGGCTCTGCTGATCTACAAGGAGATACGCGACAAGGGATTCGACTCTCAGTTCTTTATCAACGGACTGGCGCAGCACCTGCGCGACCTCATGGTGGCAAGCACGCCTCAAACGGCCAAACTGCTGGAAATGAACGACGATGTGGCGCAACGTCATGTTGTAGAGGCCGCGAAATTCGCGCCGCGGTTCTACTATGCTGCAATGGACCTCTGCAACTCCTGCGACCTGAACTACCGCAATGCCAGCAACAAGCAGTTCCTGGTTGAGCTGACTCTAATCAAACTCTGCCAACTGCTCGCCGGGACAGCGCCTATCGCCACACAGCAGCAGCCTAAATTACAGAAAGTGACACCCTCGGCTAAGCCGCAAACGGCAGCGAAACCAGCTACGGCTGCCGCCGCTCCTACGCAGCAATCACAGCCTGCACCCGCGCCAAAGTCCGCACCTGCTCCCGCCCCTAAACCCGCCCCGGCTCCCGCTCCAATGCCCGCCACGGGTGGCGCAACCGGCCCGCGTATCTATATCAACAACCATGCGGCTGCCGCTCAGCAGGCAATGGCTTCCGAGGCTAATGCCCAATCATACTCGAGCCAACACCGAGAACCCTTCACCGAGCAACAACTGCACGCTGCTTGGAAGAAATACATCGACTCTCATCCGCACGAGCAAGTAGTCATTACAGCCATGCGGCAGAGCTTGCCGCAACGCATCGACGACACAACGTACAAGATGCCGGTAGGGACTGCGGCCGAGGAAACGGTGGTGAAGGGGGTGATAAGTCCTTTGCTCGCTTTCCTGCGACACGAAGTGGCCAACGATATGCTCGCACTCGAGGTGGAGCTGAAACCCACCGAGATAAGCCGGCATGTGATGACCGAGCGAGAAGTAATCGACGACCTCAAGCAACGCAACCCGCAGGTGTTGCAACTCATCAAAGACTTCGACCTCTCCCTCGCCTGATTAAGCGTTTCTCCTGAAATGGCTGAGTGTAAGGATGCGTCGATACGGTTCTACGGCAACCACGAGGTGCGTGCCGTGTGGGACGACGGGAACAGCATGTGGTGGTTCTCGGTGCTCGATATCGTGGGTGCCATAAACGGCCAGAACGATTATACCCGCACACGCAATTACTGGAAATACCTTAAGACCAAACTCCGCAAGCAGCGAAGCGAATTGGTTAGTGCCACTAACCAGTTGAAACTCGTCGCTCCTGATGGCAAGCGACGCATGACCGATGTGCTTGACGAGTAAACCATAGATATTGGAAAGTATGGGATTGGTAACCGGCAGGACTTTGTCTTGTCGGTTATTATCTTGTGGTGGAACTTGGTCAGTAGATGAGGTAGCCGGCCAGTCCAGCGGCGACGATGACGAAGATGGGGTGAATCTTTGTGAAGAAAACGATGACGAAGGAAACGACGCAGATGGCGACCGATATCAGCTGGTCGGCGGTGGCTGTGCCGAAGTTGTCGGTGTTCATCAGCAGCAGCGCGGCGCTGGCGATGAGACCCACAACCACCGGTCGCAGGCCGGTGAATGCGCCCTGGATGAAAGTGCTGTTTTGGTGGCGAGCAATGAAATGTGCGGCATAGAGCGTCAGGCAGAACGGCGGCAGCACTACCGCCAGCGTCGCGGCGAGCGAGCCCCACACCGAGTCGCCGGTAGCGACATAGCCGATGTAGGTGGCGCTGTTGATGCCTATGGGACCCGGTGTCATCTGCGAGATGGCAACGATGTCGGTGAACATCGTGTTCGTAATCCAGCCGTGGCGCACGAGCTCGCTCTGGATCAGCGAGAGCATCGCATAGCCGCCGCCGAAGCCGAACAGCCCGATTTTCAGGTATGCCCATATCAGTCGGAGGTAGACCATTTCTTCGCGTTTTTACGGGTTAAATAGATGTATCCGCCCACTGCGCCGAGCAGGATGTAGACAATGGGGTTGCTCACATAGGGCCAGCCGGAGTAAATCAGCAATGCCACAGTAATGGGGATGGCCACCGTCTTCCACGTGATTTTCGCACGTTTGGCGGTGGTGAGCACAGGAGCGATGATAAGCGCCACAACCGCCGGACGGATTCCCTTGAAGATGGCGGTGAGCGTGGCGTTGTTCTTGATGGTGTCGGGTGTGAGGAACACGGCGATGAGCAGAATGATGGTGAACGACGGCAGTATCGTGCCCACTGCAGCAGCTACGCTGCCGCGCAGTCCCAGCAGACGGTCGCCTATCACCACGGCGATGTTCACCGCAAGGATACCCGGCATGGCCTGCGCCACCGCGAGCAGGTCGACGAACTCCTCGTCCTCGACCCAATGGCGCTTGGTAACCACCTCGCGCTCAATGATCGAAATCATCGCCCATCCGCCGCCGAAGGTGAACAGACCAATCTTGAAGAACGTGGCGAACAGCCGCCACGCCAGCTCCCATTTATTTGCCGTTGTCGTCGTTTCACGTCCCATTGTGGCCGCAAAATTACTAATTCCCCACAAAATCACCAAAAATCTTGCACTGCTCCGAAACATTCCCTAAATTTGCGGTCTTATTAAATAGCACAGTTATGAAACGTCGAGAAACAGTGAACATAGGCATGCTGATGAGGACACCGACGGTGACCGCTGCGCCGCTGCCCGACTCTTTCCAGCCCTACAAATACGGCGGCAAGGAGCTCGACCGCGAGAATGGCCTCGACCTGCTCGACTTCGCCGCACGCCAGTACGACCCCGCCACCGGCCGCTTCACCACGGTCGACCCCAAGGCCGAGAGCTACTACCACCTCTCCCCCTACCTCTACTGCGCCGCCAACCCCATCCACCACATCGACCCGACGGGAATGGAATTGTTTTTTACTGGAAATAGAAATCAGGTCATAAGTATGATCGACCAAATAAGTTCTTTTTGTCCATGAGATTACAGAATCGTATATCGCGGGTAAAGTCTCAAAGGCACTTAATTGTAATGCACCTCCCGCATTAAGCACAAATCGCCAAAATACAATATATAATAATTGCGCATATAAGTGCCATACCACAAGTCCCTTTATTTAGTGATAAAGTACGTAATGATGATGGTTCAATCATAGAGCATTTTTTTATTGAAGACAATGATGGTAAACAATACATTATATATCCGAGATGAAGTGATGACTAAGCGTAACTTATGCTTGCTGTTATTGCTCGCGTTATGCTGTCTCTTTGCTGTCAATGTAAGTAGCAAACATATAGTTGGCGAGTACAAAGTGCTTTCTATTGACACATTGAAGAACGATGTGTATTTGATTTACCTATATGATAATAAGAGCGCTTACCTAAAATGTGTGTCGTTAACAGACACAGATAGTATTTCAGACAAAAAAAACGTAACCAACATAATTCCTGGTGATGCATATGAGTTCTCTTTGTCTTCTATTTATCAACATAATATGGATTTGTCTCTTATTAACCCTTTGCATTTGTATCGCGGTATATATGAGCGAGGTAATAAAATCCCACTTGAAAATTATAGAGATATATACTTGATCAACAACTTAAATGGGCTGGTACATATTCCTATATGTCGAACAACAAATCAAATGGATGAAAAAGCGCCTCGTAATATAAAAAGCACAATCCTCGTACCGTGTCGCGATACTTTTATGGACAGCATTGACGCCTCTTTCATTAAGAATGTCGAATATATTAGAAATTTGTATTCTCAAAATGACACAGTAAGCACTTATCTGTTTTTGGGTTTTGCCGAGTGGAAAGGTCTGTGTCTTAGCAATGAGATAGATAGAGTTGTCTATATGTTTTGCAAAGATGGTAAAGTTTTTTATTTCAAATTCTCGCATTGTGATTTGATTGAAATGAGAGAAAAAATAAAAAAAATGGATTTTGGTTTAAGCCTTGATGATATTTTTGACTATTTAAAAGGTCATAGGAAAGAGTTCTCCTATGGTTCGACAAGATATGGACGAGGCTTTTTTTGCCTTTATCTGTCATATTTTGAAAACGGTCAACTCGTTTTTGAAATCACTCAGCCAAATATTGGATATGAGAAGTTCCCCTCACTTGGGAACTATGAAAAAATAAGAAACGATCTTTTGTACCTATTAACCAATTATGATGATTAATAGAGCCCGCTTTTTAAAGTGGACTAAGTTAAGAATAAACTAAGATTATGAAACGTCGAGAAGCCTGCTAACCATAAATATGGAGAAGAAGGGTTCGATTTGACTATATCCAACAGAAGTGTTATTCCGTCAAAGGCATTTCATAATATTATGCGTTTAAACCCAAAAGGGAAATACATAAAGAAGAAATGAAAATGATAAAGAACATAACACTGCCAAGTAAGTTTAAGTTGGCGATTGCATTATTTACCATGTTAATCTTGTACTA
>JBGUHM010000063.1:0-8998 GCA_045112115.1 Sodaliphilus sp.
ATCTACGGATGTGGGCTCTACGGAGTCTGGGGAGTTGTGGGAGTTGTATTTAAGATAGAAAACTCCATTAACTCCTTTACTCCGTAGAGGATTTCACGGATGAGGACTGGAGCAAAAGAGGGCGGGAAAAATTGGCGTTGGGACAATAATGCCACATTTTCCATCCTACATTTTCCATCTTACATTTTTTTTTAGTAATTTTGCGGCGCAAAACGGCAAATGCCGTTTGTATTTTGGATATACACTACAAAACGAGATACATGATGGAACAGAAATTTGAAATGGTGGCGAAGACTTTTAAGGGTCTTGAAGGCGTACTGAGCGACGAGTTGACAGCACTTGGTGCCACCGATGTCACACAAGGCACACGCATGGTGTCGTTCACAGGCGACAAAGAATTGCTTTACCGAGCCAACTTCCAGTGCCGCACAGCGTTACGCATTCTTAAACCAGTATTCAAATTCCGCTCGACCGATGCCGACGACCTCTACGAGCAGGTGAAAGCCCTCGACTGGGAGTCGTTGCTGACGCCCGACAGCACCTTTGCCATCGACAGCACGGTGTACAGCGAGCGCTTCCGCCATTCTCGTTTCGTCACCTACCGCGTGAAAGACGGCATCGCCGACCGATTCATGGAACGCGAGGGACGTCGTCCGTCAATCCGTCTGAACGCACCCGACCGCCAGTTCGACGTTCACATCAACGACGACCAAGTAACCATCTCGCTCGACTCCTCGGGCGAACCGCTGTACAAGCGCGGTTGGCGCGTGGCTCAGACCGCAGCGCCCATCAACGCTGTGCTTGCGGCAGGCATCATCCGCTTGAGCGGCTGGGACGGCGACACCGACCTTATTGACCCGATGTGCGGTTCCGGCACGTTCCTTATCGAGGCCGCGCTGATTGCTGCCAACATCAACCCGGGTGTGTACCGCACTCATTTCGCGTTTATGGACTGGCCCGACTACGACGCTGACCTCTACGACGAAATATTCAACGACGACAGCCAGGAGCGCGAGGTGACCTGCAAAATCAGCGGCTACGATGTCATGGCCATGTCGATTGCCATCAGCGAGAAGAACGTGAAGAACGCCGGACTGAGCAAGTACATCACCCTCGAGCGCCGCGGCATCGAGGAGTGGGAAGAGGCCCCCGAGGGCGGCACCATCATCACCAACCCGCCGTACGGCGAGCGACTGGTGACCGGCGACATTCCCGGGCTGTACAAGAAACTCGGCGAGAAGCTCAAGCACGTGTTCCACGGCTATACCGCGTGGATTATCTGTCCGGCCGACAAAGACCTCTACGGCAACATAGGGCTGAAGGCATCGATACAGTATCCGCTGCTCAACGGCGAACTCGAGTGCGAACTGCTGCAGTACATCATGTTCAAGGGCCGCTACAACGACATGCGCCAGCGTGGCGACGACATCAAGAACCGCGGTTTCCGCGCCAGCGAGCGTCCGGCACGACGTGGCGGTGACCGCGACCACAGCGGCGACCGCGAGCGCCGTCCCCGCCGTTTCGATGGCGACCGTGACGGCCGTCGCAAGTTTGACGACGAACGTCCTCGCCGTTTTGGCGACCGCCAGCCCCGAGAGCGTCGCGACGACGACGAGACCCCGCGTCCGCCGCGTCAGCGTCCGCGCGAGTTCCACGGCCCACAGCTGGGTGCCGACGCCGAGCGACCCATCATCCACGGCCGCCGCAAGAGCTGGAAACGCCGTGACTTGGACGACAACAACAATCAAGAGCAACAAGAACAATAAGCACATTCACTCGCTGAGCGATGGACGAGTTTTTCAACGGCCGAGGATTCATGATTGTTGCCGCACTCACGGCAGCGCTGGCTGTGTTTCTGTCGGGTACGGCAGGCATAGGCGCTACACAGGAGGTGTGGCAAGGTGTGTTCTACACCTTCAATCCGGCGACCGTACCCCCGTTTATCCAGAAACTCATCAACCTGCTGTGCCTTGGCGGCATTGCCACATTGCTCATACTGCTCAATAAACAATACAACTTCGTCAAGGCATTCACCTGGATATTCTCGTCGGTATTCCTTCTGCTGAGTGCCGTGAGCATGTGGATGCAGCCAGGTCTCGACGCGGGCCTGCTGATGTGCCTGACGCTCGTGGCCACAATGTTCGTCATCTTCGCCGAATACCAGCAAGCCGGACATTCGCAACGGAGCATCTTCCTGGCAATGGCGGCGGCAAGCACTTTCTGCCTGTTCAACTACCGCGCCGTGTTCCTTATCCCGGTGATTTTCTTAGGCTTCGTGCAAGTGAAAGCCATGAGCGGCAAAGGTGTGGTGGCCGCGTTGTTCGGACTGCTCACTCCGCCGTGGATTGCCGTAGGGCTGATGCTGGCGCACCCTGTGGAATCGTTCAACGTGCCCGACGTGGCATCGATATGGAGCGGTTCCGACCTGGCCCACCTCCAGCTGCCCATCATAATCGCGGCACTCACGGCACTGCTGACAATCGTTGTCACCGCTGTCAACCTGATGACTGTGCTCAACTACCGCCTTCAAACGCGCATGTACAACGCCTTCATCGTGGTTATGGCCGTTCTCACTGTGCTGGCGATGTGTTTCGACTTCACCCACATCCTGAGTTATCTGCCCATATTGAACGTGTGTCTGGCCATACAGATTGCCCACCGTGCCACCATTGGCAAACGCCAGTTGCTCTGATGAAAATCGTTGTTGACAAAAACATTCCCTATATTGCCGGCCGACTCGAGCCGGTGTGCGACACCGTGGTGTATGCCGCAGCAGTCGACACCGACGCGGCGCTTGTGGCCGGCGCCGACGCACTGGTGACTCGCACGCGCACACACTGCGACGCCTCGCTGCTCGCTGGCAGCCGCGTCACACTCATCGCCAGCGCCACCATCGGCACCGACCATATCGACCTCGACTACTGCCGCCAGTGTGGCATCGCAGTGGCCAACGCCCCTGGCTGCAACGCTCCCGCAGTGGCACAATGGGTGATGGCAAGCGTGGCGCAATGGGTCGCTGAAAACAACCCACACCAGCCGCTCACCATTGGCGTGGTGGGTGTGGGCCACGTGGGAAGCATCGTGGCGCGATGGGCCTCGCAGTTGGGTATGCGGGTGCTGCTATGCGACCCTCCCCGCGAGCGTGCTGAGGGCGGCGACTGCTGGTCGAATCTGCAAGACGTGGCCCGTGAATGCGACATCATCACCGTGCACACGCCGCTCACACGTTCCGGCAACGACGCCACATATCATATGATAGGGGAGGAGTTTATAGAAACGCTGCCCGCTGGCCGACCCATACTGCTGATGAACGCTGCGCGCGGAGCGGTAACCGACACCACGGCGCTGCTTGCCACAAAGGCCAACATCAGTCTGGCCATCGACTGCTGGGAGAACGAGCCGAGCATCGACCGTAGCCTGCTTGAGCGGGCGATGATTGCCACACCTCACATAGCCGGCTACAGCATCGAGGGCAAGCAACGCGGCACCGCGATGGCACTCGCCGCCGTAAACCGCCATTTCGGCATAAACGCCCAACTGCCGCAAGTCGACGCCCCGTCACAAGGAGTCGACATCAGCAGTCTGCAGCAAGTACTCGCCAGCTACGACCCGCTCGCCGACACCCAGGCGCTGAAGAGCCGACCCGCGGCCTTCGAGAGTCTGCGCAACAATTATGCCCTGCGTCACGAAACAAAATAGATGAAAATGAAAACATTAAGCGAATTCATAAAGGAGAACCCCGCATATTTCAGCGACCAGCAGAACGCCTACCGACTGCTGCACCAACTGCTCGAAGCGCTCGCGAAGCTGCACGACAAAGGCGAACTGCATCTGGGGCTGAGTCCCGAGACCATCGTCATCGACGGTGACAACAATACGGCGGCACTCGAAGCGCCCGACAAATTCAAGCGCCTGAGCCGCGACAGCTCGTATGCCGCTCCCGAGGCCACACCCGACGCCCGCTCCGACCTCTTCTCGTTGGGAAAGGTGCTTGAAGAACTGTCGCTGCCAAAGCAGTACCGCGAGATCGTTGAACGCTGCACAGTCGTAGATCCGTCACAACGCTTCGGCTCGGCCCGCGAGATACTCGCCCTTATCGACAGCGAGCGGCCATCGCACAAGAAATGGATTGTGGTCGCAGCAATCGCTGTCGCAGCACTGGTGGCATGGCTGCTGCTGAAGCCAGCGCCACGCCAGCACAGCGAAGACACCGCTTCCACCTCGGTGACAAAACACGAAAGCATGCCGATGGAGACGCTTTCAAGCCCTATAGAGGAAACCGACACAGTGGCCGAGGAAGAAGAGGAGGAGGAAGCCACCAGCGAGGAAGATGCGGCCGAAGAGAAAGCCCAAAGCGACAAACTCCAAAAGGAGATGAAAGATGCCGCTAAGCCTCTGTTCAACAAAATATTGGCGCACTACAGCGACTCGTCGTTCACTAAGATAGACCAACAGCGGTTCAACGACGAGAAACACCGTTTCGAGCGCGAAGCCGAAACAGCGAAAAACACCCTATGGAAGAAACACCAGGCTGAATACGAGATATTTGACTTCACCAACGAGTGGAAAAAAGCACTCGGCTCGCTCGAAGACGACCTCATCAAAAGGATGAAAAAGAAAGAGTAACCCAAAACTCAAGGGTAATAGTGTATATACATTTTGGTATATGAAAAAGGGTGTCGCGTGCGATGCCCTTTTTTATAGTGAATAAGCGTCAAAAAAAGCGAAAAATAAGGGCTTAAAAATCAAAAAAAATGAAAAAATCAATTATTTTCTCAATTTTTTGAAGATTTTTGTTAATAAATTGTAGTTATTTTGGCAATTTTTCTTACATTTGCACTCTCAAACGTTACAAAATCACCAAAAACATTAGGAGTTTTGTAAATTTATAAGACAAAAAATTAAATATATACAATAATTTCACTAAAAACTGGAAAAAAACTCATGGCAAATTTAAAACTTGACGCACTGGATTTTGAAATTTTGGAAATGCTTTCGGATAATGCACGCAAGCCTTATCTTGAAATTGCACGTGCCTGCAACGTGAGCGGTGCCGCCATTCACCAACGCATCGCGAAGTTATACAATATGGGCGTTATCAACGGTACTATCTCTCTCATCAATCCCGTGAGTGTGGGATACAACACCTGCGCTTACGTTGGCGTATTCTTGAACGACGCTTCCAAATATGACCAAGTGGTGGAGCACCTGAAAGCTATGCCTGAAGTCGTGGAGTGCTATTTCACAACCGGCAAGTATGATATGTTTGTCAAACTCTATGCCCACAACAACGACCACCTGCTGAACATCATCCACAACAAGTTCCTCAAGATTGGTCTGGGCCGCACCGAGACCCTCATCACCTTCAAGGAGATATTCAAACGCCAGCTTCCCATCAAGTCGAAAGACTGACGAGTGGAAAACATACGCATAAAATCTATTACAGGCAGATTGTCGGAATTGCTACAATCTGCCTATTTTTTTCAGAACAGGGAAGCAGCGCGCTTCACGGCCTTGACGAAGGCCTCTACTTCCTGTTGTGTGTTGTAGAACGCGAACGAAGCGCGGACGGTGCCTGTGACCTTGAGGTGGTCCATGAGCGGCTGCGCGCAATGATGTCCTGTGCGCACAGCGATTCCCTGCTTGTCGAGCAATACGCCCATGTCGTAACTGTTGATATCGCCCACCAGGAAGGAAATCACGGCGGTCTTATTCTCGGCGGTTCCGAAGATTCTCACGCCGTCGACCTGCGAGCACAGCTGGCTTGTGGCGACTGTCAGGAGTTCGTGTTCCCTCTGGGCAATGTTTTCGAGCCCTATCGACTCGATGAAGTCGATGGCAGCGCCGAAAGCGGCAATATCCACGAAGTCGGGCGTGCCGGCCTCGAACTTAAACGGCAACTGCGCGAAGGTGGTGCGGTTGAACGACACCGTGCCGATCATCTCGCCGCCGCCCTGATACGGCGGCATGGCGTTGAGCCAGTGCTTTTTACCGTAGAGGATGCCAACGCCGCTGGGGCCGTACATCTTATGCGAAGAGAACGCATAGAAGTCGCAGTTGAGGTCTTTCACGTCGACACGCATGTGCGGCGTGGCCTGGGCGCCGTCGATGAGCACCGGCACTCCATGACGGTGGGCAATCTCAATCATCTGCTTTATGGGGTTGACTGTGCCCAAGACGTTCGACGCATGGCACAGAGCCACCAGACGGGTGTTGTCGGTAAACAGATCCTCGTAATTCTCTATTTTAAGCTTGCCCTGCTTGTCGATGGGCACCACACATAGTTTGATGCGCTTGCGGCGCTGAATGAGTTGCCAGGGAACGATATTGCTGTGATGTTCCATCACGGTCACTATCACCTCGTCGCCGTTCGAGAGCATCTCGCCGAACGACGACGCCACCAGATTGATGCCCTCGGTGGTGCCGCGGGTGAAGATAATCTCCTCGGTGGACTCGGCTCCGATGAATTTTCTCACCTTCTCGCGCGTGCTTTCCACCAGATCGGTGGCTTCCTGGGAGATGGTGTGAACGCCTCGATGCACATTGGCCTTGTGCTTGTAATACATCTCGGTGATGGCTTCGACCACGGGTCGCGGAGTCTGTGACGTGGCGGCATTGTCGAGATAGACGAGCGGCTTGCCTTCGACCTCTCTCGACAAGATAGGGAACAATTCGCGTATTTCCTCGGTAATCATTTATATAGAACGAAAAATATTTTACTTGACATTCATCACTTCACGCTTACTTGCTCATTTCAAGCATGCGGTGGATGGGTTTGACGGCTTTTTCAGCGAGTTCGGGATCTACCTCGATGGTGGGAGCCATGTATTTGAGCGAGTTATAGAGTTTTTCAAGCGTGATGAGTTTCATATATGAGCACTCGTTGCAGGCGCAGGTGCCGTCTTCGGGCGGAGCGGGGATGAACGTCTTTCCGGGACACATCTCGCGCATTTTGAAGAGTATGCCGCTCTCGGTGGCTACGATGAACTTCTCGTAATCGCTCTCGACGGCGAAGTTGAGCAGCGCCTGAGTGGAACCCACCTTGTCGGCCATGATGCGCACGGGCTTGGGACACTCGGGATGGACAAGCAGCGCCGCGTCGGGGTGCTCGCGTTTCAGGTCTTTGATCTTCATCGCCGAGAATTTCTCGTGCACATGGCACGCGCCGTCCCAGAGGAGCATCTCACGGCCGGTGACGCTGTTGATATAGTTACCCAGGTTGCGGTCCGGACCGAAGATGATCTTCTCGTCCTCGGGCAGGGCGTCGATGATTTTCTTGGCGTTCGACGAAGTGACGACCACATCGGTCACGGCCTTGACGGCCGCTGTGGTGTTGACATAGCTCACCACGGTGTGGCCCGGGTGTTCGTTGATGAACGCCTCGAACTCGTCGGCCGGGCAGCTGTCGGCCAGCGAGCATCCGGCGCTCAGGTCAGGCACAATCACCGTCTTGTCGGGGCATAGAATCTTTGCGGTCTCGCCCATGAAGTGCACGCCGCAGAGCACAATCACCGGCGCCTCTTCCTTCGCGGCGAGCTGTGCCAGCGCCAGCGAGTCGCCAATGTGGTCGGCCAGCTGCTGTATTTCGTCGCGCTGGTAGTAATGCGCCATAATCACGGCGTTGCGTTCCTTCTTCAGTCGCTCAATCTCCTTCTTCAGGTCCACGCCCTCGGGAATGGGAGCGTCGACGTAACCTTTTTCAACATTCATATTATTATTTATTTTTTATATTATTCTTTTTTAATTAAAAAAAATAGTGATGATGATAGCCTGTTAATTGTGTTGATAAAAAATAGCCGTTTTTGTTGTTTTTCAAATTATTAAACTATAGCTGTACGTTATAAACGAGATATCAACAATTTTAATAATTGAGTAATAATGATTTAGTTATTAGTATCAACAACGTGTTAACAACCTGCAAAGTTAATAATTTTTCTCGGGATAAATCAACATTGGCCATAAAAATGGTGTTTAAATTTTATTTGAAAAAAGTGAATGAAGAATTTTGACGGTTGAATTTTTCGTTCATATAACGGCCTAAATCGTTTCTCCAAATTTTTTTCACACATTTTTTCAAAAAGTTTCCAACAGTTTTGCACAGGGTTATCAACAACGATTTTGACGAATTTATACGAATTAGTACGAATTACGTTCTCTACGGAGTTTGTGGAGGTTGCTATGTCCCCAAGTGCGCGCTGCGTACATGGGGTTTCTCCTGCTGTTAGGTCTCCGACCTAGAAAACTCCTAAAACTCCTTGACTCCGTAGATGAGTTAACCACGGATTTCACGGATTTATGCGGATGTTTGGGGAGTTCCCAGAGTTATGAGTCTTGCTTAAATTCAGACAATTTTTATCAATTTTCACTGGAAAATGAAAAAACTACATTCATATAAATATTTATTGCTATCTTTGCGATTTGAAAACATTATTCTATTTGCACATATACACTGGCAAAAGTTTTTTAAAATTCGTGATAATATGTTGGAAATCGGCTTGTATGAACATATAATAAATGAACTGTTCGAGTTAAAAATAAATGAATTAGATGCGAACAAATATTATATTGGAACAAAACCAATAGATTCAACAAATGTAGCCAAATATTTAAGTCGTTATCTCTATGGCTTGTTAGAACAGGTTTTTTCTCAGATTAAACAGGATGACGAAACCGTGGAGAAAGCTATAAAATTGGCTAATTCTATTATAAAAACTTTGGCTCGTGATTTATATCTTAGAGAAGAAGACATTATATCAGCCAAATCAGAAATATTGACTGCTGTCATTGACAAGACACAATTTGAGTTTCCTGACATTGCAGAGCGTCTGAAAGAAATCAGGCCTATAACCTCTCTTGTAAGTAGTTCGTTATTTACTGGTTCAAGTGGACAAGTAACAATGGAAAGCGAATTAAAACGAGAAATATTGTCAGCCGATGAGATTTGTTTTCTCGTCTCGTTTATAAAAAGCACAGGTATTAATCTTATTTATAATCAACT
>JBGUHM010000064.1:0-19713 GCA_045112115.1 Sodaliphilus sp.
TCCAAACTTTCTAAGCTTGTGTTGTCGAATCTAGGGGGCCTAAATTACTTTGCGGGCTCCTCGGCGGGCTTGCTAGCCTCTTCCTTCGACTCGCTGGCTGCACTTGCGCTAGCCTCTGCGGGCTTGCTAGCCTCAGAAACAGAAGCACTTGCACTTGCACTTGCGCTGGGAGCTACGCTCTCAACAGGAGCACTTGCACTTGCACTTGCACTTGCGCTGCTCTCGGTGTTCTCAGTAGTACAAGCAACCAAACCCATGCTGAATACAACAGCAAGCATCAAAACTAACTTTTTCATTTCTTTCTAAATTTTAAAAAAATAATAAAACAATAAATTAACTTTCGATTTCTCTGTAAATCGGGGGCAAATTTATAGCAAATTTTTTACATGCAAATTTTTTTTAAACTTTTTTTTGCTCAAAAATTTTGAATTTCGGCTGAATTTAACAGATTTTAACGGTTAAAAATCACTTAAATCACTGATATTCAGTAGTGAAGATTGACAAATTTGGATTTAATTACAAAAGTGTTAAAAAGTGTTGCATCCATGTTCATGAGCAAAAAAACGTGAAAAACCGTGTTTTTTTAGCGATACATAAAGCGTTTTATGCTGCGCTTTGGTGTTTTCTCGAATTCGTTGACCATAATTTCGATTTTCGACAGTCGTTCGTAGGGTGCAACGAGCTTATTGAGCTCGGTTTTCACGGTCTCCATATGAGAAGGCAACTGGTCGCGTGTGATGCCGTCGCGGTCCATTGTATCGTAGTCGGGATACACCAGGCCGACAAACTTGCCGTCGCGCTCGACGACGAGACTCTCGTTCACGTAGAGCATATTGTTGAGTTTTGCCTCGATTTCCTCGGGATAGACGTTCTGCCCGTTGGAACTCAGCAGCATGGTTTTGAGACGTCCGCGTATAAAGACGGTACCGTCGGCGCTGAGTGTGCCCATGTCGCCGGTGTGGAGCCATCCGTCTTCGTGCAGCACCTTGTCGGTGGCGTCGGTATTGTGGAAATATCCCTGCATCACGTTCTCGCCGCGCACGCATATCTCGCCCGGGATGTTCTCGGGGTCGTCGCTCAGGATCTTGCACTCCATCAGGCCCGGAAGGATACGTCCCGCACTGTGCAACACAAACTCGCGCCAAGGCGTGTGGGACACCAGCGGCGCGCACTCAGTCATGCCGTAGCCCACGGTGAACGGGAACTTTATTTTATACAGGAACTCCTCGACCTCGGCGTTGAATGCGGCACCGCCCACAATCACTTCTTCGAAGCATCCACCGAATGCCTCGATGAGTTTCTTGCATATCTGGTCGTAAATCTTTCGGTCGAGGCCAGGTACAGCGAGTCCCCAGCGCAACATACCCTTGCTGATCATAGGCACAATCATCTTGCTGTAGATTTTCTCAAGCACGAGAGGCACGGTGATCACCAGATGCGGCTTTATCTCCTGCATGGCTTTGACAATAATCTTCGGCGAAGGAATGCGGCCAAGCAGAGTGATGTGCGATCCCACTGCCAGCGGCGTGAGCATATCGAAGGCGCAACCGTAGGCATGGGCCAGCGGCAGGAACGACACGCACCGCGTGCCGCGGCGGTGCAGCTGCGACTGGATGCCGTAGACCACATTGCCGCAGATATTGTTGCCGCTTAGCATCACACCCTTGCTGAAGCCGGTTGTTCCCGAGGTGTAGTTGATTTCCATGATGGCGTTCGGGTCGAAAGCCTCGTAATTCAAGTCATCCTTGGTGTAGCCGTCGGGGTAGGCTTCGGCGAACAATGCGTCGGCCTGCTCCACGACATCGGTGATGGTTTCCTCTTCTTTTTGCGCGAGCACCGTGCGAGAGTCGAGCGACACTGCCGCGCGAATGTTCCGCATCGAGTCGAAGTCGAGCGACTCCCAAATCGCGTCGCTGGTGAACAGTACCGAAGCCTCGCTGTGGTTGATGATGTGCTGCACGTCGGCGGGATTGAACTCCTGCAGAATAGGCACGATTACCGCGCCGTAGGTGATGGTGCCCATAAACACCGTCACCCAGCTGGGCGTGTTTTTCCCGATGAGTGCGATGTGGTCGCCGGGCCGTATTCCACATTTATTATATAATAGGTGTAAACGGGCGATGCGCGTGGCGAAGTCGCCGTAGGTCATCGTCTTGCGTGTGGTATAGTCACTCAACGCGGGCAATTCCCAGTTGTTGCGGAAACTGTCCTCGTATATCTTTACGATATTCTCTTTAAGCATAATTCCTTAATATTGAAAAAAACATCCTTTCAGGCCCGCAAAGTTACAAAAATTCCTCGACTTCGCCCGCATTTTCATATAAAAATAAAAAATGTGACTGATTGTGAAGTGTCGAGAATCGGAAGTTTTTGGACTGAAACAGCTTATTATCAGGCTTAACAGCAAAAAAACGACCCGCGAGGCACAATGGCCGGCGCGGGTCAAACAACTTGAATTATAAAAAAACGTATTACTTCATCTTTACTGAAGCGAGGATGCTCTCGAGAGCCTTCTCGGCCTCGGCCTCTTTGTCGGCCGGAGCCTTGATGGTACCCACTACGCCCTTCTTGCCATCGAGCACAAGGTTGAACCATGTGTCAATCTTGCCTTCATTGTTCACGCGACGAACAATCAGTTTGTTGCCATCAACCTTCGGCTCACCGATTTCCTTGTAATCGTCCTTGTTCATCATCTTAACACCATCACCGGTAGTCTTGAGCTGGTCGGCTGTCGGGCCGTCCTCGGCGAAGTTGATGCTGAATTCGATAGCATCGTCGGCCGACTTGGCGTTGAGCACATCGTCCATTGTCATTGTCTCTTTCCAGTCCTTCGGATAGGTCACGGTGTAGTTCTTGCCTTCGAAGGTGTTACCGTCGGTAATGGCTTCAGCTTTCTGTGCTTCGCCGCTGGCTTTACCTTCACCACCGCCACACGATACGAGGCCCAACGACAGGGCTGCTACTGCAATAAGGAATAATTTCTTCATAGTCTTTTAATCTGATTTTTGGCTTTCCGTCAATGCGGCTCAGCGCGATGCCGCTTTACGGTTGGCCGATTATTCATTTTTATTCAAAAACAATAGCGGAGGCGCTGACACCGCCGTTGATTACTTATTTCGGTTCCAAAGTGGCGAGCATCTCGACCAGGATGTCCATGGCTTCGTTGGCATGCTCAATCGGGCAATTAATCGAGCCGGAGAAACCCTGTGGCTCAGATGAAATCATTACGAACCACACCTCTACGTTCTGCGACCCGTCGTCTTCGTCGGTCTCGATGGAACGTACCAGTGCGTAGTCGTCCTTCACCATAGTCTGGTCGACCTTATGTCCTTGGTTGTCCTTTTTCATGTACACCCAGTTGTCGACGCATTGTTGCAGTTCGGCTTTCATCGGGCCACGCTCGTTGAATGTGATATTGAAGGTAATAATACCGTCTTCGTCGGCCACATTCAGCGACTCGTCATCGTCCCAAGTCACCTCCCAATTGGCCGGATAACCTATTGAGAAGGCCTTGTTCTCGAAAGTCTTCATCTCTATAGCGGAAGCGGCCACGCTCATCGCCAACACTGTAAATGTAAATAGCAATAGTCTTTTCATAATTCTCTTTTTAATTAATATAAATTATAACGTATACTCTTTCATTTTATTGTTAGTTCCAGGGCATAAATGGCAATAAAAGCCCGATTAAGCAAAAAGTCGGCCTCATTTGGTATTTCGCTCGGCTTGCAGTATGTTGAGGCAGAGCCTCGAAATTACGCGGCGCCTCGGAAATAAAAATGAAAATTTTCGATTTTCATTTTGTATTTCGCTCGGCTTGCAGTAATTTTAGATAAATTACGCTGCGTTTCGGCAATGAAAATGAAAAAAAATCCTTTTTCATTTTGCATTGCTCTCAACTTGCAGTAATTTTGCAGCCGCAAATGAGTAAGAGGGTTTTCACATATGTGCTGGCGGCGGTGTTGACACTGCTGATGTACTCGTGCGCCAACATCGGCACGCCTGAGGGTGGTCCGCGCGACTACACACCTCCGGTTATGCTTCGTTGCAACCCCGAGCCCGGCACTGTGAACTTCAAGGGCCGAAAGGTGGAAATCCAGTTCGACGAGAACATCAACCTCAAGGACCAGATGAAAAAGGTGATTGTATCGCCCGCACCCGCCGAACCGCCGTCAATCAAAGCACTCGGCAAGAAAGTGACGGTGGAGTTCCGCGACGACCTCTTGCCCAACACCACCTATGTGATCGACTTCACCACCGCCATCGAGGACAACAACGAGGGTAACGTGCTCGACGGCTTTGCCATCGCATTCTCCACCGGCGAGAGCGTCGACTCGCTTCGCACCAGCGGCATGGTGCTGCAGGCCAAGGACCTGGAGCCGATGCAATACACACTGGTGGGCCTTCACACCAACCTCGCCGACTCAGCGTTCACCACGCTGCCGTTCGACCGTGTGACTCGCACCAACGACCGCGGCGAGTTCACGTTCCTCGGGCTGGCACCGGGCCGTTACCGCATCTATGCCATGAACGACATGGACGGAAACTACCGCTACACACGCACCGAGGACTGCGCATGGATTGACGATATCGTCGTTCCCACAACGAGCTCATTCGAGTCGATGGACACCGTGTTCACCTTCGACCACCGCGTCGACACGGTGAAAGCGGCCACACATACCGAATATCTGCCCAACAACCTGCTGCTGCAGATGTTCAACGAGAACTACAAAGCGCTGTACCTGCGCAAGAGCGACCGCCCGTCGGCCAACCGCCTTCAGGTACTGCTCTCGACCCGTTCGCCCGAAATGCCGCGTCTCGACCTGCTCAGCCCACGCCCCGTAAAAGAGCCGTGGTACACACTGGAACGCCGTCCGAACAATGACTCGATAGTCTACTGGATTACCGACTCGACGCTTATCGAAAGCGACTCGATAGTTGCGGCGCTGCGCTACCTTCGCAGCGACTCACTCGACCAGCTATCGTGGACGACCGACACCGTGAACTTCATCCACCACAAGTCGAACTCGCAACTCAAGGAGGAAGCGCAGAAAGCCAAGGAACACGAGAAACGGCTGCAAGAGATGGCCAAACTCAAGGAAAAGCGCGACAAACTTGCCGGCGAGGGAAAGGAGACCACCGACCTGGACGAGCAACTGCGCATGCTCCAGAAGGCCGACAGCGTCCCGCCACCGGTGCTTCAAGTGACGCTGCCGCAGAAAAACTTCGGCATTGCCGACACACTTGCCGTCACGTCGCAAGTGCCCATCTCCTCGATCGACACGCGAGGCCTGCACCTGAGCCGCTTCAACGAGAAAGACAGCGTGTGGACTGACGTTCCGACCACGAAAATGATACCAGCCGACACCTGCAGCAACCTGCGGTGGATAATGCCCATGCGACTCGAAAGCGGCACCCAGTACCGTTTTACGCTCGACAAGGACGCGGTTCGCAGCGTCTACGACATAGGCAACGACTCCACGGGAATAGAACTCACAGTGCGTAAAGAGGAAGAGTACGCCAACCTATACCTGCGCGTGACGGGCCTTAACGGGCACAAGGCGTTCGTGGAACTGCTCAACGACGGCGACAAACCGATAAGACAAGCAAAAGTCGACGCAAAGGGCACCGCCACGTTTATGTATGTCGAGGCCGGCGTCTATTACGCCCGTCTCGTGCTCGACCTCAACGACAACGGCCGTTGGGACACCGGCAACTACGGCAAGCACCTTCAGCCCGAGGACGTATTCTACTATCCCGAAGCGCTCAAACTGCGCAAGAACTGGGATGTGGACCAGACGTGGAACATCTACGGCACCGCCGTCAACCTTCAGAAACCCGAACAAATCAAACGCAACCAACCCGAAGCGAAGAAAAACGCCCTCGACGACAAAGCCAATCAGAAAAAGAAGAAACGCAACGGCATCGACGACGAGGAAGAGGAAACCGACGAATTCAACACCGGCTTCGGCGGTCGGCGCACCAACACCTACAGCGGCGACAAATACCGCGACTCGCGGCGTTGACAACCGGGCGTTGTGATTTCTTACCGCTCAAAGTCCATATCCGGCTTTTTTTGACCGCGGTAAATCATAATTAATTCAAGAGTAGTTGAAAAGTTGTTAAAAATCGCAGGGATTGAAGGCTCAAGCCTACTTAGGCCTTCGGTCGTTACGATTATTTACCTTACCTTTGCAGCCCGATTGCCGCATTTATTCATATCGGCATTAAAAATCAAACAATTATGAAACGATTCTTATCCTCACTCTTAGCAGTAATCATGGTGGCTGGAGCAATGAACGCCGCCGACAAGACCTACAAGACCACCGTGGTCAAGCCATACGTGAACACCGTGTGCCCCGACGCACCTATATACAAGACCCGCTCGGGTATCCTGATGATTGGCACCGGCGACACCATCCGTGCCGCAAGCGCATTCAGCGGAAACTCGACCAGCGCAGTGAAATATGCCGAAGTGGCCAACCACTACAAAGAGGTGTTCGGCGACACAATCAACATCTATTGCATGCCCATCCCTCTGGCAATCTCGTTCTACTGTCCGACAGCCGGAGAGAAGTGGACCTCACCTGTTGTTCCCACCCTCAACGGCCTATTTGCCGCGCTGAAGCCCAATGTATGCGGTGTCGACGTCTACACCAGCCTTGGAGAACACGCCTCCGAGCCTATCTACAGCCGCACCGACCACCACTGGGCACCACTCGGCGGATTCTATGCCGCCCGCGAACTGGCCAAGGCTGCCGGCGTTCCGTTCAAAGGGCTCGACAGTTACGAGAAGCAAGTGGTGACACCGTATGTGGGCACGATGGCAATGTACTCCAAAGACCCTGCCGTGAAGCGCGCCCCCGAGGATTTCGTGTACTACGTTCCGCAGGGAGTGGACTACAACACCACCTACATCACCTACACCCTCCGCAGCAATAAATATATCGTGAAAGAGACCGAACCCACTCCGGGCAAGTTCTTCTATCCGTTCAAGGGCGCGTCGACCTATTGCACCTTTATGGGCGGGGACAGCAAAGTGGTGAAAGTTGAGACCTCGACAGCCAACCACCGCCGCGTACTCCTGCTCAAGGACAGTTTCGGCAACGCCATACCCGGCTACCTGTTCTACTCATTCGAGCAGATTCACGTGATTGACAGCCGCTATTTCAATAAGAACCTTGTTAAATACGTGAAAGAAAACGGCATCACCGACATCGTGCTGTGCAACAACATCACACACGCGTCGATGAACAACATCTGCGAGAACCTTGAACGGTATCTGGTACAGTAACACCGCACGATATGAGTAGGAAAACACAGGCAAAGATATATCTGGCAATTATTGCGGCAGCGTTTGTAGCGTTGGCTGTGACGCTGAACTTTTTGCCTCGCAGCACCTACTCCGAGGTCGAGAAACGCGACCTCATGCGCTTCCCCCGGTTCAGTTGGGATGCACTTTACCACGGCGACCTCACCGACAGCATCAGTCTGTGGTACAGCGACAGCGAGCCATTTCGCGACAGATTTATGAGTGCGAGCGTCAGTTTCAAGGACCTTATCGCCATCACCCAGCCCGGCAGCGGCGGGCAGACCATCAAATTCCATGCCGCCGAACCAGAGCCGGAATCAGCGCCGGGGTCGAACGACGAGCGTGAAATCGGTGAATACAAGAACAAGGTGACGGCCAACGCGCACGCCAAAATAGCCCATGCCGGCATTCTGGTCGTGGGCAGCGAAGGCAATGCCCGTGCCCTGATGGCCTATGGGGGCGGCGAGAAGTCGGCCTCGAGTTACGCCGACATCGCCAACAAGTATAAGCAGACCTTCCCCGATGTGAACATCTATTGCATGATTATCCCAACGGCGATTGAGTTCTATTGTCCCGACGGGGCCAAAGGTTCGTCGAAGTCGCAACGTGCCGCAATCCAGTACGCCTACTCGCGCCTGCGCGACGACGTGAAAGCCGTCGACATCTACACCGAGTTGGGCCGCCATGCCGACGAGGACATTTACCTTCGCACCGACCACCACTGGTCGCCACTGGGAGGATTTTACGCCGCACGTAAGTTTGCCCAGGTGGCGGGCGTGCCGTTCAAGGAGTTGACGAGCTACGAACGTCATGTGGTGCATGGCTTCGTTGGCACCATGTACGGCTACAGCAAGGACATCACGGTGAAGAACTCGCCCGAGGACTTCGTGTACTATATCCCCAAGGGCATCGACTACAGCACCAACTACATCGACTACACCATCGACAAGGACTTCAAGGTGACCGGAGAAAAACCGCCTCGCAACGGCATTTTCTTCGTTAAGCACCCTGACGGCAGCAGTGGTGCCTACTGCACCTTTATGGGCGGTGACGCCAAAATCGTGAAGGTGACCACCGGCACGAAAAACGGTCGTCGGCTCATCATCCTCAAGGACAGTTTCGGCAACACCTTGCCGGGTTATCTGTTCTACTCGTTCGAGCAGATTCATGTGATTGACAACCGTTATTTCACCAAGAATATGAAACGATATGTGCGTGACAACAAGATCACCGACATCGTTTTCGCCAACAACACCTACAGCGCATGCGTCGTAGCAAGCGACTACCAGCGCTTCCTCACACAATAACAAATAAAGAGAATTATGACAAAGCAACTATTGAAATCATTGATATTCACAGCGCTGACACTCACGTTGACGATAGCGTGCACGGCGCACCCCTCACCGACAAAGCCCCACGTGGCATTGCTGGGCGACAGCAACACCTGGAACGGCGGCGACAACTGCGACAACCCCACGGGATGGAGCAAGTGGTTCGGAGAACAGTTTCCCACGGCGAGCCTGCACAGCTACGCCCGCAGCGGCGCCACCTGGAGCTGCACACCGCGCACGGTAGCCAACACCACCGAGGACATTGCCGTCCTGGGCGACAACAACGTGATTTTCAACCAGGTGCTGAGACTCAAGCAAGCCGTTGCCAGCGGACAACAGGCAACGCCTGACATCATTATCATCTCGGCAGGGACCAACGACGTGTGGTTCAACAAGAAACGCCCACACGCTCTTGACGCCGCCCCTCGAGCCACAACCGTGGTTGCCAGCCCATCAAGCAAGCGTGCAGCCAACACCGTGGTGAGCATTGCCGATGCCATAGGCTACAACTGCCAGTTGCTGCGTGAGTCGTTCCCCGACGCCCGTATTGTGCTTATCACCCCCATGGCTTCGGTGAAAGTGCCCGAAACACGTATGGCTCAAGTGTCGGATATCATCACCCGCACCGGCCATCAGATGGGAGCCGATGTCATCAGCCTCGATTACAAAGGCGGCATCAGCCGCTCGCAGGAACTGCGAGGCTACCGCTTCACCTCCGACGGCACCCACACCAATGTCGACGGCGCCCGCCTGAACGGCAGCCATATCGCCACCGAACTCAAATCCCTCACCGACCGTTGACCTTTATAACTACGCAACACAATGGTATTCAGCGACCTGTTCTTCCTATTTGCATTCATTCCGGCCTTTGTAGTCTTCTATCTGCTTGCCACATGGATCGACCGTAAATGGCTCAGCGGTACACTTCGCGCACGCAACGGCGTGCTCGTGGTGTTCTCATTGCTGTTCTATGCTTGGGGAGAACCGGTGTATGTGTTCCTGATGCTATTCAGCGTCCTGGCCAATTTCCTGCTCGGCCTGCAGATTGACAAGCGGCAGGACGGTGGACGGAAGTGGGCATTGGGCATCGGCGTGGCCATCAACGTGCTGATAATCGGTGTGTTCAAGTATGCCGGCTTCGCCGTGGAGATTGTGAACGACATCACAGGCATGAAGCTGGCCAATCCGGGCATCTCACTTCCCATCGGCATCTCGTTCTACACGTTCCAGGCCATATCCTATCTCGTGGACGTTTACCGTAGGGAGAGCCCTGTACAGCACCGCTACATCGACTTGCTGCTATACATCTCGATGTTCCCGCAACTCATCGCTGGCCCTATCGTTCGTTACGACACCGTGGCCCACGAGCTGCATCACCGCCGCGTGAGCAGCCGCGACGTGAGTTATGGCGTCTACCGCTTCATGATTGGTCTGGGAAAGAAAGTGATTATCGCCAACCAGATAGGCGAACTCGCCACTCAACTCATGGGTCCGAGCCACTTAGGAGAACTCAGCACCGCCGGCGCTTGGCTTGGAGCGGCGGCCTACGGCCTTCAGATATTCTTCGACTTTGCCGGTTACAGCGACATGGCCATCGGTCTTGGCCGCTGCATGGGCTTCCACTTCAACGAGAACTTCGACCACCCGTACATCAGTACGTCGGTTAGCGAGTTCTGGCGTCGTTGGCACATCTCCTTGGGTTCGTTCTTCCGCGACTACGTCTACATTCCCATGGGCGGCAACCGGCGTCATCAGCCCATCAACATCATCGTGGTGTGGTTCTTGACCGGCCTGTGGCACGGCGCAGCATGGCATTTCGTGCTGTGGGGTCTGTATTTCGCCTTCTTCCTGGTATTGGAAAAGTATACCATCCGTCGTATCAAAGCCGGGTGGGCCAAGCCGCTTCTGCATCTTTACACTATCATTGTGATTTTGGTGAGTTGGGGTATATTCTATGATTACGACAGTTTGGTACACAACGGTGAATTCATCTCAAGGATGTTAGGCTTGAACGGTGAACTCACGAGTTTCACCAACATGAGCGCGTTCTACAGCCACTTCTGGCTGTGGGTAGCTGCCATCGTTTTGTGCATGCCCCTTCGCCGCTGGCTGGCGCTTACCACGAGCCGTATGTTGGGTGGCGGAAGCGCAGCCCGCACGCTCGACCTCGTGGCTCGCCTTGCCATCTCTCTCTTCGTTCTGCTGTTGAGCGTGTCGCTGCTTGTTGGCGCCACCAACAACACATTCCTCTATTATCGGTTCTAATCGTAATTTTTTTGCGCAAATGCTATGTTATAAAAATTATTTTATAAAATTGGATAAAATCGCAATTCATCTTTATATTGTAGCGTCCTGAAAAAAGTTTACAGATTAATACTCTCTCTCTTGATGACGGGCAATGTTGAGCCGTCATTGTTGGTGCAAAAGTCTGTCGGGGGCTCGATGCCCCCACAGACTTTGATGACGGTTTAACGTGTCGCCGCCATTGTTGGTGCGCTGCAAAGATACTACAAAATTGTGACATCTTCATAGTGCGGGTAATAATTTTTCCAAAGTCTATGCGTCTCGCACCCTGTCCTGTAGACATGCTCCGGGGTGTTCATGTTCAGGCTAAGGTGCGGTCTCTCAGTGTTATACATGTGTACAGCCTTGTGCACGCGCATTCTCAACCCGGCCATGGACACCTGCAGCGGGTAAAGGTACTCGTTCTTCAAGATTCCGTTCACCCTTTCGGCCACCGAGTTGTCCCTGGGGTCTCCGCTCTCGGTCATTGATATTGCCATGTCGTTATTGTTCATCAGTTTGACGTAATCAATGGAGCAGTACTGGCTTCCGCGGTCGCTGTGGTGTATGACCGGAGCCTGCTTGTACCGCGGGTTCATGCCGCGCAGAGCCTTCCTCAGCGCCTCGATGGCGTTGTCGTGCCGCATGTTGTCGGCCACCTTCCAACCGATGACCATTCTCGAGTACACATCCGTGACAAGGAACACGTACATGTGACGCCCCTCGACATGCAGATACGTGATGTCGGCCACCCAGATTTCGTCGGGTCTGCTGGGCACTATCTCCTTTATCAAGTTGGGATACGTCCGCATGCCGTGCCCGCAGAACGTGGTGCGCCTGTGCCGCGTGCGCTTGCGCACCAACAGGCCGGCATTGCGCATGATCTCGAACAGGCTGTCGCGGCCGACGTCGATGCCATAGTCGCGGGCCAGCAGGACCTTCAGCTTGCGCGAGCCCATTTTGGGGTGCTTCCCGCGTATCTTGTTCACCGCAGCCAGTATCTCGTCAATTTTGACTGAAGACTCGTAACCGCGCCTAAAACCCTGATAATAAGCCTGCCTGGTAAAGCCAAACAGCCCGCATGCCTCATACACCGTCACGCGCGGATGGAGCTCGCGGAGGCGGCTCACTGTTTGGCTCCTGGTTTTTTTCTGATAGGTATCTTGAGGTCGTTCTCGGCGATGTCTATCATTATCTCCAGACCCTCGATGCGCAGCCTGGCCAACTCGAGTTCCTTGCGAAGCCGGACGTTCTCCTGCTCAAGACTTTCCTTGCCGGGAGCGGGGGGGTAAGGCTATCTTTTTCCCCTTCATGTCAATCATTCTTTTTACGTTTGGATCCACAAATTTACGAATCCATTTGAGAACTGAGCTGTTTCCGCGCAGCTTATTTTTCTCTTTAATTTCGCTGGCGCTGATGTCCGTCTCGCAGTACTCTTTGATTATGAGCAACTTCTCATAATCCGTCTTTCGCTTGTCATACTTCATTGTTTGTCCGTTTTTAAGTTTACTTTTTTGTAAACCCAGTTCAGGACAAGTCAATATAAAGGCAGTCTGAGGGATTGAGAAAAATCAGGGTTACGAATAAGAGACCTTTCTAATTTCCTCATTCTGCTATGATTTGCGTATCAAAGAACTCCCGACGCTGAGCCACCAGCCTGTTTCAATGGCTCGTTGTCGGGTGCAAAAGTACACAAATAATATGAATTGAGCAAACTTTAGAGCGATTTTTGAGAATTTGCATCGTTATTTACGAAAAAAGAACTAATTTTGCAGCAAAAATAGAATTATATATGTCACAAAGGTTAGAAGTTACAAATTTTGGCCCTGTTAAGAGGGTGTCAATAGAGATACGCCCTGCTCTTATACTAATTGGACAGCAGGCAAGCGGAAAAAGTACAGTTGCCAAACTGATTTATTTTTTTCAATCACTTTCTTCGGAGTTCTTCTCTCGCTATTATCAATCAAGTAATGAAGGAGTGGGAATCACGGAAGATTTAATTATCCCCATTCGCGAAAAGTTCTATGATTTCTTTGGCTCCACATTTCATCTACCCAATTTTGAAATTGTATATTACTACGAGGCAGACCGTTATTTATCATTATCGCTGACACCAAAGAAAAAGATCAACGCCCATTTCTCTGAGACATTCTTTACAAAGAAGGACTTTCAGGAACTACGCGGCTACAAGAAAATGTTACTTCAACTCAAAACGGAGTTGGCCAACGTTAGCAACGTCGCCAAGAAAGTGGCTCTGGATGAGCGTCATTTGAACCACCTCCACCAGTTAGCGGACAAGATTAATGCGCTATTCTGCAACGAGCACAACGACTCTCTGTTCATCCTTGCAGGTCGAAATGCCACCATAGGCTATAGCGAGACTTTCGAAAATATGCTGCAACAAAGCATTCAGAAGAACATTGAGGAGCAGGGGCACCGTGCATTTGAGACCAAGGAACAAACCATCGATGAAACGCTGATGCTCAGTTTCATGCAGCGTGTCATCAAAATGCGTCAGTCCTTTATTAATCTTGGGAACTTCGAGGGGATGATAACCCACGCCAATGCACGATTGAAACCACGATTAAAACTGGCCAACAAACTAATTCGCGATGTCCTTCGTGGGCAATACTCTAATTCAGAATTCGGAGAGCGCATCGTTCATCCAGGTCAGGGCTATGTTTACCTGAAGAACGCTTCATCTGGGCAACAAGAATCCATCCGCATCCTGCAAGATGCATTTCTGTCTATCTATCAAGGTAACAAGTTGCTTCGCATCGTCGAAGAACCCGAAGCCCATCTGTTCCCTGAGGCTCAGATGTCCACGATACAACTACTTGTCCTTATGCTTAACAGTGCACCTGCTGGACATTTGATATTGACAACACATAGTCCGTATACCTTGACTGTAATAAACAATTTAATATATGCTGCTAAGGTTGGTGCAAAGCATCCAGAACAAGTAAACATAATTCTTCCTAAGGAACTTTGGCTTCCACAGGAACATGTCTCTGCTTATATTTTGCAAAATGGCGAAGCCTCCAGCATTATGGATAACGATTTAGGAGAAATCAAGGCAGAACTCATAGATGGAATCTCAAATGTAATAAATCAACAATACGACCAGATTTTACAATTTGATGACAGCGATGACACAGAAGATTAAACCAGATAAGGAATGGCCTTTCTATGAGGCATATCACGACATATCCTACATCCTTCGCCATGTTTGTAGTAAAAACGTTCCATTACGTGAGCCAAAAGAAAACCGCACTTATAGACTTCTCAACAATTCAGGGAAAGAGATTATTGTATATAAGATAGATGGAGGGGTTATCAATAATGATGATGTGTTAAAATGCGACTATGGCATCTATGTAGAGAATGATTTGCTTATTCTTATAGAATTGAAGGGCATGGATTTAAGTCATGCTCTGGATCAAATTGATAGTACAATTAATGTTCTACTCAAGAAGCCTAATATAAAGGTGAAAAAGTTAAATGCAAGAATCGTATTGTCTAAGATTGGTGTGCCAAGAATAACAGCATCTAAAGAGAATAAACTTAAGCAACTGCTTCATAAGTCTTATGGAGGTGGAGATTATAAAAAGCAAAGTCGTGTCATTAAAGAAACAATATAGTGGCGATGTAAACAATCGAGTAGGAGACGAGCACTAAGCAGTATGGTTCTCTTCCTACTTGATTTATATACGTTTAGATAATTCCCACCAACCCTCCCTCCCTTTCAGGCATTGTTCAGGATAACAAGTTATCCAGCTTCTTAATCTACTTGCCTGCCTCGTATGTTGCGTAGGCGAGGCAGAATAGACCAAAGAGCCCAGGATTTGTAGATGTCAACACTGCAACACGTGCGGTATAAACGCCGTACATTGACATCCCGAACTCAATGGCCTACTCAATGACTTTGAAGATTCTTGTCATCATAATAAACACCATTTAAATTTGAAGTTTAAACAGAACTCATTTAGAGTTGCCATATAATTTTAGGCGGCTTCCTACTCTCCCCACATTTCGTTGCAGTACCATCGGCGTAAGCGGGCTTAACTTCTCTGTTCGGAATGGGAAGAGGTGTGACACCGCCACAATAACCACCATTTATGTTCTTGCTTTCAATTCGTACACACAATCATGAATACAAATTTCTCAAGGTTCTTAACCTTATTTGTCAGATTCATTGTGGACACCGTGTTGGTGTTTGGCAAAACAGACGAACTTGTAACACTCTCTACCAAATTATTCAGATATGAGGCTTTTATCGCGTAACCCACATTTTCAGCACCTTTATGCTTTGCATTGACAATACCAATAAGATTACCTTGGTTATCAAATAAAGGACCACCGCTATTTCCCGGTTGTATTGGGGCGGAGATTTGGTACAGAGCGACATCACCCATAAAACCCGTTTTTGAACTTATAACACCTGTTGTTAGTTTTATTTCATTACCCATAGTCGTGATAAGAGGATAGCCTAACACGAAAACATCTTCACCAACGTCAGAAGTAGTTGTTTTTACCTTATATGGTATTTTGCCAAAGCCTCTGAACTGGCTATCTTTTATTTGAATTAACGCAAGGTCGTTCACTTTGTCAGTAGCAATAACTGAGGCTGAGTATTTAATAGTAGAATTGCCGCCAATGCCGTAAACATTAATGTTATTCGCATTTTCTACTACATGGTAATTTGTTGCGATATAGCCATTCTTTAGGGCAAATCCTGTTCCAGACCATGAACTCCCAGATGCTGCAATCCCATTTTGAGAGGATGCTGTTGGATACATTTTCAGATAGTTTGTTTCTTTGTTAGCCACATAAGTTTTCATTGTCGTTCCATCAAAAACGAGATAGGCATCTTCATTTTTACTCTTATCTGCCATATACCATGTAGCCTTGAACAGACCAGTTGAAGCACTGGGGCGCAATTCTGCTTTCACATCACCGACTTTCCACCTGCCATTGTTGTTCTTGACATCCAAGAATATCAATAGGTAATCATTATTATCTTTGATGCATGCCAGCTTGTATCCCTGCTGGTCTATCCCTTCATAAATTCCACATATACCATCATTTGAATTTGAAATCACGGTCTTGATTTCTGGTTCTGTGATGTATTTATGAGGACTTGTATTCATTGGGTTTGTGATGCTGATTCCATTCCATACCCAACCGCCACTTACATTTTCACTAACATTTATAGATGTACATCCTGATGGAATCTTGTCAAATATTAGTTCCATGTGATAAGTGTTTTTTTTGCCTGGAACTCCATATCGTTCTCCTATAGTCATCATATTAGTACCGTCAGATAATGCTCTAATAGGAAAAGTATAATTATTATATCCATCAGTAGTAGTTAGGATTGTATTGGGACTTATTCTAACCCATTTCCCTCCTCCACCTCCATGAAATATAAGTGCGACAATCGTAGTCCTATCATTTATATCTACATACTCTACCTTATAATCCCGGTCATTTTGTGATGCCACATAAGGATAATCAGTCCTTTGAGCTTTGGACGCTAAAGGTATTAAGCACATCAATAAAGCATAAAACTTCTTCATGATTCTATACTTTTTGCCTCCAGCTACCACAAAGGCATTTAAATTGTTATGAAGCGTGGAGCTGATTTGCCACTTCTTCAATCGGAGGTCGTGAGAATTACCCTTGTCAGGAGATGTAGTAACCAGTCCACGCTATACGCGCAAACCGCCACACTCTCTTCCTGACTTTGGAAGTTTCTCACGTTTCCGATTACAAGAAAAGCATAACGCTTCGTTGTTTTCAACATGTCAATGTTCCGAAGAACGCTGCAAAATTACAAATTTTCTGTGAAAATAGAGTCTGATTTACAAAAAATCGCATACAGGTGCGGCATTTTTACTGTTTTGAACAAGAAAGGGATAGGCATATTGCCTAATTCCCTTTTTCTGTGTTTCGCTTTGCCCCATTCCGAACTGCCCTTTAAACCATTGGGCAATGGGTGTCTCGTTGATATGCAGGAACAAGTTGCGCTTTTCGTCCATTATCACCTGTGCCTCGACATTATCGGCAAGTGCATTGCGCCTGTACTCGCTTGAGTGAAGCCAGCCACTATAATTGACGGTCTGCCCATGTAGCAGTTTGTCGGTCTGTACCTCGCTAAAGCCGCAATCCAGACATTCTCGCTCCATATTGAGGAAACGCTTGAAACTCGGAAACCACTTATAAGCCTTGTCAATGAGACGTTTCAAGTTGCTCACCTCTTGCTGGTGCTGTTCCTCTTCCCTGCTCCTTTCCCTTGTGCGGCTATCCTTCAACTTCTGCATATCAGTTTGAATCCTCTCAATGCGCTCGTCCAACTCGTCCACATCCCTGTGCAGTTGGGCATTCTCTTTCTCTAGTCGGTTCACCTTGTTCCCACCCATGAGGGAACTGAGACCGTTAAGTGCGGTGGTGGCGGTCTTGGCAGCGGAGTTCTTCAGTTCCTCCGTCTTTGCCTCTGCCTTGATGCGAGCAAGGTCTTTCTTTGCCTGTTCTGCCTCGGCTATCACCAGTCTTGCCTTTTCCTGTTCTTCCAGCAGTTGGGTAATGTTCGCCTGCAAGTCCTCACCCTGCGTAATAAGGCTACGGTAATACTCATGTGTGGATATGTGCTGCGCCTCTGAGCCTTTGATGCCTCGTTGCAGTCCGTATGCCGCCATCTGCTCAGCGTATGTGTCTTGGTAACGTATCAGGTTGGTACGGCTCATCACCTCGTCGGCACACAGACGGGGTGCTGGTGCTTTCGTCCTGTATTTCTTCTTGACAGCCTGCTCCTTCTTCTGCTTCTTGCGCTCAGTCTGTACAATGGGGACGATGGTGGCATGGATATGTGGTGTTTCCTCATCCATGTGCAGCACTGCCGAAACAACATTATCCGCTCCGTAGGTTTTGCGGAGCCAGTCAATGTTGTCTTGGCACCATTCATCCAGTCTGCCCGTCTGCTCTATCTGCTCCATATCCGCATGGGTACCAGTAAGTACGATTCGGATGGCCTGTACCTGGTTCTTGCCTATCTTGCGTTTCAGTCCTGCCGTGTCAAGACGGTGTTGGATGGCTGCTGTGCGGTTACGTACGCCATCGGGGAACTGGATAAGTTCTCGGTTGAGGTGTGTCCGACTTGGGTCAGCGTTCTTCGGCTCAATGGTTCTCTCGATGTGGGCAGACATGCCGCTGTCCGCTCCCTTTGCCTTCTCTAAGTGTAATACTGCGTATCCCATTCGCTTGTTAAGATTTATTTGTTTGACATTCTGTTTCGTTCTTCTCGTTCCTGTTCGTGTTCGGCTCCTGCCGACGGTCTTGGCAGGGAGTCCAGAGGGGTGCAACCCGTCGTACATTGCCGTACCATGTGCATCGACCGCCCTGCGGATGACGTGTCCTGTTGCGTCTGCAATTCGGTTGGTCGTTGCCGTTGGCTGGCTCCGACTTGTCCGTTTTTCTTCTGGTGGCTGCCCTTTCTTTTCTCTAGGAGTTGCGAACCATCTCTGCCGTGACGAATGCCTCACGGTCTGACAAGTGCTGGTAGTGCTTGATGATCTGTGCCTTAATGTTGTCAAGGTCACGGTTCAAGTCCAGTGCCTCCCTCGTCCTGCCTTTGGCGCAGTTGCCCTTGGCATCCCATAGTGATAGTGGGATGCTGCGCTTACAACTAAACTGGCTCTGTGTGCCGTTGATGGTGATTCTGCCCATCACTGGCACGATACCGTCCTTTACCTTACTCTTGTTCGCGTAGAACAATACAGAAAATGTTGCTCTTCTCATTCTTCTTAACTCAGTTTTAAAATTCGGGCTGCAAAAGTAATACCTTTCTGGGAATAAATCACTACGCAAATCACGTCAAATTTCGGAAGTTGGAACGGGAAGTGTTAAAGTGGTTTGAACTGCCGCGATATGTCATGGATTGCGTAGGTCGTTAAGAAAGTTTAACTTTCAGAAACAGCCCTGTCTGGGTTACGAATAAGAAACCTAATTCGTTCCGCAATTCGCCTCGATTTGCTTATTGGCCTCTTACGATTTTTCCTCGTTTTGCGCTCAAATGCCTTTATTTATGGGGTTAACTGCGTTAATCTTCCAAAATCGCTTTTCTAATTCAGCATTATTTTGTAACTTTGCGGCGTCAAAAAAATATAACATTTATGAAACGCTTAGTTACAATCTTACTGATTATTGTGGTGGCATTGGCCACTCAGGATGTCGACGCCAAACGCGTAAAACGCAGAAGCCATGCCGACCCGCTCGCCAAACTCGTGGAGATGATTGCAGCCGGCAACCATTGGTCGCAGCCAAACCTCGCCAAACTCGGCCTCACCAAACTCATCTCGAAAGTAGAGCAGGAAGAGTTCGGCGAGAGTGAGTTCTTCGTCTACGGCAAGAACGCCACGGCTACCGTCTCGGACGACGGCACCACCGTCCTCACTTCCACGGGTCCAAATGCTTATGCCATCGAGGTTGTCCTTACCACGGACAACGGCACCGCGGTCTACTTCAAAGAGAAAGCCGACCATGACAAGTTTATGAACTACGTCCGCAAGTCGAGACGTTACAAGAACCACGGCACCCACATAGAATTGGGAAGCCACATCATCGAAAACGACGATGTCAAGGACGGCTGGTACGTGGTCACACTCCACGGCGGATAACTATCGCCGCCAACAGATTTACCGAAACAAGGGGTTGTGTCATAATTCAAAAGCGGGAACAAATAGCACCGCTGGCGCGGTGGAAATTTATCAAAAATTTGATTCTAAAATTTCT
>JBGUHM010000065.1:0-36897 GCA_045112115.1 Sodaliphilus sp.
GCGCATGTAACATGTAAGATGTAGGATGGAGGATGTGGGATGTAATACATTTATGGGACACTTGTTTTGACTATGTTGGTGACTATGTTTGTGGGCTCGGAGTTCTCGGAGTTCTCGGAGTTCTCGGAGGAGGCGGCTTTGCCGCCTGGGACACTTGTTTTGACTATGTTGATGACTATGTTTGTGACTATGTTGTTTTGTTGTGAAGATAGGTGGGTGGGGGTTGTGGGGCTATAATATTTCCGAGCGGTTTCGCCTATGTGGTGCTTTTTGCGTTATTTATAATTAAAGGTGCGAATAAATAGAATTTAACAAAAACGTTATAAGATGTTAAATATTTGCTGGAAATTTGGTGGTGTAAAAATTACACATTACCTTTGTGGTGTAAAAAGTACACAAAATTGTTTAATTCTTTAAATATCAGGAGTTATGTTAGGAAGTATTATTGGGGACATCGTGGGTAGTATCTACGAGTTCGACAACATCAAGACGAAGGAATTTGAGTTGGTGGGAAAGCGCTGCGAGTATACCGACGACAGTATTTTGACACTTGCGACAGCCGACTGGCTGCTGCATGGTGGGGATGTGGCGCCATACTATCTGCGTTATGCCCTTGACAACCCTTGCCCGATGGGCAATTACGGCGGCGGTTTTTTGGCATGGGTGCGCCGTGCCAAGCGCGGTGATTTCTCGCCGTATAACTCGTGCGGCAACGGTTCGGCGATGCGTGTGGGCCCTGTAGGCTGGGCGTATGATAACATGGAGGATGCGTTGGCCTCTGCTGCGGTGTCGGCCGGTTGCACCCACAACCATCCCGAGGGCGTGAAGGGTGCGCAGGCTACGGTGTGCGCCATTGTGCTGGCTCGACAGGGAGCCGACAAGGCGACCATCCGCCGCGAAATCACCGATCGGTTCGGCTACGACCTGGATTTCACCTGCGACAGCATCCGTGACAGTTACGGCTGGGGCGCATTGTGCCAGAACACGGTGCCGCAGGCCATCGTGGCGTTTCTCGACGGCACCAGTTTCGAGGACTCGCTTCGCAACGCCATCAGCATAGGCGGCGACAGCGACACCCTGGGTTGCATCACCGGCAGCATAGCCGAGGCTTTCTACGGCGTGCCTTCGGAACTTCGCACGATGGCGCTGGAGCGCCTGCCGAAGCATTTCCGGGAACTTGTAACCGAATTTGAGACAAAATACAACCAATCTATTGTTAACCATTAAATCATTAGAAAAATGAAAATTCATCATCTTATTGTACTTGACGAGAGCGGCTCGATGAGCTGCGTGAGAAAAGAAACCATCGACGGCTGCAACGAGACCCTCGCCGGGATTCGCAAAATGCAGGCCGACGACCCGGAGTCGGAACAACTGGTGTCGATTTACGCCTTCGACACCACCAATAGCCGGTATATCGCTGAAGACCGCCCCATAGGTCAGATGTCCGACATCACCGACCGCGACTACAGCCCTTGCGGTTGCACACCGCTCTTCGACGCGCTGGGTTATACACTCACACGCCTGAAGGCCACACTCGAGGGCGAACAAGCCATGGCCTATGTCACCGTCATCACCGATGGCGAGGAGAACGCCTCTCGCACTTACACCTTGCAAGAGGTGTCGTTACTAATCAAAGAACTCAAGAAAAAAGAGGTGATTTTCTCGTTCATCGGCGCCAATATCGATGCCAAGGAATATGCTATGCAGCTGAACATCACCAACGTGATTCAGTTCAGCCAGGACTCGAAGGGCACTCAAGAAATGTGGCGTAGAGAGCGCGAGAGCAAGCAGCGTTCTCATAACCGCCGTCGCTTCTGGGAGAAGTTTGGCGTTAAAGATCGTCGCGAGATCGCAGTGCTTGAGAACGCCGGCAGTTACTACGACGAGATGAGAGACCACGGTCGGTTCACACCTGAGCGCATCACGCATCTGGGTGCCAACGAGGTGTTTGTGTTCGGCAGCAATATCCACGGCGACCACAACGGCGGAGCAGCGGAGTATGCGCTGAGGCACTTTGGGGCCGTGATGGGCCAGGCCGAGGGCCGTCAGGGCCAGAGTTACGCCATCCCCACTGTGGGCGTGAGCATGCATGATGTTTACGAGGCCGTGCTGCGCTTTGTCAACTACGCCAGACTCCATCAGGAACTCACGTTCCTCGTTACTGCCATTGGCTGCGGCAATGCCGGCCTGCCGGTTCACGAGGTAGCCATGATGTTCTACGACGCCCGCAATCTGCCTAACGTGAAACTTCCGCGCGAATTCTGGGAGAAAGTGTGATTTAAATTAAAATTAAAAATTCAGGGACTTTAAGGTTTTCAGGGACTTTAAGGTCCTTAATTTTTTCAGCATTAATGGAGAATCAACACATTTTACATTTGTGATTAAACTTTTAGATGGGGTTGTCGTCTAACAGATGATTTTTTTGCGACTATTCACTTTTAATTATCTCTCAACCAATGAAGTACTACTTTATTATCATCAACAACAAGCAGCTTGGTCCGCTTAGTGTGGATCAGCTTGGCGCGGTGGGAGTGAAAGCAGACACTCCAGTATGGAATGAGGGACTGCCCGACTGGACACCCGCGGGTGAAGTGCCCGAATTGAAAGCACTTGTGGGCGCGATTGCCGACAACAACAGTGGTGAACAGGCGGGAGGCTATAGCGGCGCCATGCCCCCGCAGTGGACGGGAGTGACCTCGTCGTCAGCTCCAGCGGCCGCCCCGGCCGAATCACCTCGTCCCCGTAAGCGTCATACGGGATGGTGGGTTGCCGCGGCGTGCGTGACGGCTCTGGTGATTGCTCTGGCGGTTACATGCCCCGACAAGAAAGACCACGAGCGCGCCATCGCCGGCGTGACCAAAGAGTGGATGGGCGACAAACTCGACTCTTGGGGCGCCAATGGCATGATTGGTTCGATGTTCCGTATGTTGGGCGGAATGAGCGCCGACTACGCCATCGACGAGATACTCGACGTGGACGACTACTTCCTGTGGAGCATTGGCCACGTGAATATCGGCAACGAACAATACCGCACGTCGGTAGGCGTGATGGGACATGTGTTCACCTTCAACAAGGAGCAGATTGACGATGCCTTCAACGAGTGGGTTGGCATCACGTCGAACGAAAGAGCGTCGAAGGCCGACGAGCCTGCGCCGGCCCCCCGCAGCCGCGACTATGCCGACGAGGACGAAGACGGCACCGCCACCGCCCCGTATTACGACGAGGACGATGACGGTGAGACAGTGGAGCGTGAGCCCTTCGACAATTTTCTTGACACCATTACCGGCAACCTCAAGCGCGAGGGCAAGGAATGGCTTAAACGACTCATCGACACTCTCTAGCTAGAACTATCATAAATTGCGCACGGGCGTGGCGCCACGACAGGTGATAGAGACTCTCACTGCCGTCGGCGTCACGCTCACCGTATATTGCGTTGAGAGCCCAGTGGGACAGTACTCTCGACAGTGCCGAGGTGAGCAGGTTGAGCGCGGTGGCGCTCAGCGTCTGCTTCACGGCCAGAGTGACTGTGATGCCACCCGATGGCTCGCTGGGGTTGTATTCGCTTTGCGTGACGTAGGTCGCGGCGTGGAGACAGAACTCGCCGAAGGCCTGTGACAGGTGTTTGTCGATCATCGCGCTGTTGTCGCGGGTGAGGATGTAGGTTCCGGGGATGTAGGTTGCGCGTCGCGCGCTCTCGGCCAGGATGGTGTCGACCACATTGTCGTGGTCGAGTGTCAGGGTGTAAGTGTGTTTTTCGTTCATGGTTGTGAGTGGTTTGGGGTTAATAACGGTGTTTGTGATTTTTGAGCCAGTCGTCGATGATGAGAGAGGCTGTGTGTTCGGTGATGAAGAAACGCGATGCCCGGCAGTATTCCAGCACATAGTCGATGGCTTTTGCCCGCGAGATGCCCAGCGCCTGCTGCATGGCCCGCACTCGAGCGTCGATTTCCTGCCACATCAGGAAAGCCGTGGTGCCCTCGTTGCATGGCTTGCCCCCTTTAGCCATCACGCACAGCGCGATGTGTGTGCGAATGTATCCCACGTGGTATCGTGGCTTGCCGTTGTAGACAACCCAGCGAATGGCTTTTGCTTTCGCGCCGGGCATTTTCTTTCGTTTCATCAGCCTGTATGCCTCGAGAAACATTTCTACCAGCTCCTTGTTCCGCCGTTTGACGGGCGTAGTGTCGTAGTAACCTTTTGGATAATTCATTGTATTACATTTAATTGTTAATTAAGAATTGGTGTTATTCATGCTAAGGATGCTGCAAAGATAGGTACAAAATTGGTAAAATGCAAATATTTTAGGCAAAATATTGTAATTTTACCATTATTCTTTTACAAAGACCCCGATTTAGTTTTTTTATAAGGTATAGAAAAACTAAATTACTTTGTGGGTTCCATGTGTAGGTTGACGATGGTATCGGGTCCGAATCGTTCTTTCAGGCGTTGCTCGATGAGAGATGCGTGTGAATGAGCCTCTTGGAGGGTCATTGATGCGTCGAGGCGGAAGTGTGCGTCGATGGCAACGCGGTTGCCGATTCGTCGCGTGCGCAGGTTGTGCGGCTCGGTTACCGCCGGGCAGGAGGTTATGATTTGCAGGATTTCGTTTTCGGTGTCCTCAGGCAGCGACCGTTCGGTGAGTTCTCCCATGCTCTCTCGCAGCAGGTCCCATGCCACTTTGAGCAGCAGCAGCCCCACTACCACCGACGCTATGGGGTCGAGCACGGTCCACCGCTCCCCGAGCGCTATGGCTCCACCGATGCCAATAGCCGCTGCAATCGAGGAGAGTGCGTCGCTGCGGTGATGCCATGCGTTTGCGACGACCGCCTGCGACTGGAGCGCGCGACCTTTGGCTGCGGTGTAGTGGTACAGCAGCTCCTTCACCGCTATCGACACCAGGGCCGCCCAAAGAGCGAGCGTTCCCGGCGCTGCGAGCGTTTCGCCCTTGAGCCAATCGATGAATTTCATCACACCCGGCACCATGATGGCAATAGCCGCTGCCACGAGAGCCAAGCCAACGAAGAAGGTCGCGAACGTCTCATACTTCCCGTGGCCGTATTTGTGGTCGCTGTCCTGCGGTTGGGCGCTTATGCGGACGAAAACAAGCACCACGAGGTCGGTGGCGAAGTCGCTGAGCGAGTGAACGGCGTCGGCAATCATCGCCGCGCTGTGTCCGAGTATTCCCGCAACAAACTTGAACACCATCAGCGCCAGATTAGCGGCGCTTCCCACGAGAGTCACCTTATATATCTTTTTCTCACGCGTCATGACTGCAGGCTGTCGTAAATCCGGTCGAAAACGGGTCGCAGCCGCTCCGGGCTGTCGATGAGCTGCCTCAGCCGCTCGAGTCGGTCGGCGTTGTCGCTCTCGTCGAGCCATAGCCGCAGATATCCACTGCGACCGTATTTCTCGCGCAGGTGTTCGAGCGTCCGTAGCCAATACTGCTCCCGGCTCATGCCGGGATGATTGTCGAGGCCGTACTGAATGGTGCGTCGTATCACCGTTTCAGGCACAATCATTCGGTCGGCCTCGGCCACGATACGGCCGTAGATAGAGCGGGGCTCATGCCCGGCCGAGGCCCGGTGGTCCTCGGCGGCCTGAGCCATTGTCTCAATCTGCGCCGGGCTGAACCACTGCTGAAGGCGGTTGTCGCCGCGGACGATTCGTCCACTCACGATGTGATGAGTCTCCCGTCCTTCCACCAGCCCCGTGTCGTGGTAGGCGGCTATGGTGAGCGCCATCGCCTCATCGGCCCCGAGCCGCCTGGCGAGAGCCTGCGAGCGCTCCATCACCTGGAGCGCGTGGTCGCGACGGTGCGCGGCGTCGAACGCGTCGTAGCCCGCCACTACCTCATCGAGTAGCTGGCGCAAGTCGTTGTCGATGCCGTTCCAGTCCACCATGTCAGAGCCGTGAAATCTCCTCGTTGCAGAGGTGTCGCAACAGGTTGTGCCTGATGATGCCTATCACGGGATAGAAGAACGGCACATCCTCGACCACCTCGTCGTCCTCGTAACGTCCCTTGAGATAGCTTCCCAGACCGGCGGTGAGATAGTTGTCGATGTCGTTCTCGAGCACCGAGACAAAGAGGTTGAATACCTTGTTGTCGACACCCATCTCGTCGCGCAGCACCTTGTCGCACATATTGATGAAGAATTGGTCGAACTCCTTCACGGCATCGACCAGCGCGGCACGCGTGTCGAAACTGTTGACCTGCTTCATCGTGAGTTGGTCGCCGCCAATCATCGAGTAGCAGTATTTCATCGCATTGATGTTGCGTGCGGTGAGCGTGTCGATGTTCACCGTGCCGTTGAGGCGTGCGTTCTCCAGACGTATTCCTCCCCGGCAAGTGATCTGCTTCGGGCATTCCTGCTCGATTTTGATGTCGAAGTGGGTGCTGTAGGGCTGTCCGTATACCCGTTCGATGATGGTCTGCGTGATTTCCCTCACCTGGTCGCGAGAGCCCACGATGTTGAGTATTTTCGAGCCGGTACCGCTGAAATACACCTGCTTTGGCATTTCCATGTCGCGGGCTTTCATCGACCGTGCTATATAGTAGATGATGGCGCTGTAGAAGTAGACAAACACGAGTTTTCGCTGCTGGTCGTTACGCAGCAGGGCGTTGTAGCTGTACAGGTTCCGGTCCACCTCTCTCATCGACCGCAGTTGCTCCACATTCTCAATCGAGAACAGGAGCGCGTTGATGTCGCTCGAGCGCTTGTTCTTGCGCACGTCGGCGAGTATGCTGTTGAGGTAAGCGATGTCGGGGTTGTTCTCAATCAGCCGGCGGAAGTATTCGCCGTAGTGGGCTATGAGCGGGTTGTTGTCGGCGTCGCGTTCGGCGAAAGCGTCGCCGAAAAGAGCGTCGCCGGCGAAACGGAACGACGAGATTGCCACCGGCACACTGTCGAGTCGGTCGGGCGTCGGCTGGTAAACCACCACGTCGCTTGTTCCGCCACCGATGTCGATCGAAACGAAACTGCTGCCGCTCACGTCGGCTCCGCGATAGAAGAACGCCGGAGCGAGCGACTCGGGATAAGCCCGAACGTGGTCGATGTCGCTGCCGAGGTAGGTGCGGTATAGCTCCTGCCAAGCGTCGGCGAGTTTCCGCCTGTCGCTGCCACCCATGCTCACGGGGTAGAAGTACACGACCTCGACGCGTGCCGGGTCGGCGTTCTCGAGCAGCACCTTCGCCTTGATCAACAGCACCAGTTCCCGCAGGAACTCACGCGAGAGTGTGGTGTCGCCGCGCCACTTGAGGTTGGTTGTGACGTCGTATCCGTCGAAGTACTGCCGCTCATAGAGGAATGGAATGTTGAGGTCGCCGAAGAGCGTTGTTCCTCCGGCGTTGTTGACATTGGCCGCCAGCGCGCTGCGCAGCGGGAAACCATATACAGCGTCGATGTCGCGCGGCAGGAACTCGATGCGCTGAAGCTGGTCGGCCATAAGCAGGCTGTCCTGCCGCACCAGCGATGCCACGAGCGTCGACAGCGGCGAGTGGGAGAAGGTGAGCGGCTGACTGTCGTGGTCTCGCTCGGCCCACTCGATATGACTGTTTGTGGTACCGAAGTCGACGGCGAAAATCAGTTCCTTGTTGCTGGCTACATAAGGTTGCCAAAGCGGCACGATGAAACCGGAGAACGCTCCGAGGGCTGTTGTCACCGTGGCTTCCACGTAGTCGAAACTGCCGTCGATGTCGTAGTATGACGTCCGGTAGGCCGACTGTCGCGTGCGTTCGCGTAGAGTGACCTTGATGTCGTCGTCGCTCATGCCGTCGCGCAGGAATCGCAGAGAAGCCTCTCCGCCCGGCGTCATCGAGAACAGCTGGACTGTGTAGTCGTCGTTTCGTCCGGTGCGCACGAACGGGAATAGCGCCGCGCTCATCACTACGCCGGTGACCAGACGTCCTGTGCCTCGCAGTTCGTCGAAGTTCCATGCCGGGTCGTCGATGGGGTAGTAGTTGCGTGTGAGTTCGATGTGCCGCTTGCGCAGGGGAATGCGCAGGGTCACGTTGACGCTGCCGTCGCTCAGTTCTTCAATTTCAATCATGGGCCGGGTGTTCACGGTGCCGATGAGGTCGGCGGCGTTGAAATACTTGAAAAACAGCGGCGTGACAGGCAGGAGATATCCGTAACCGGGCTTCACCGCCGACTTGCAGCAGGCGTTTCCGTCGAAGAAATGGTCGTTGTCGAGCGGAGCGCTCAGGCGCACGAGGTCGGGCGTGAGGAAGTCGCTGGTGGTGACAAACGGATAGACAATCGACGTGTCGGGCAGTTTGCGCAGCTGTATGGGCTGTCCTCCCCCGAGCACCACTGTGGAGCTGTCCCAGGGCTTGTCGATATAGATGAAATTGTCGGCTGTTCCGTTGAAATTGTTGCGCAGCACCAGCGGCAGAATCTCGTCGTCGGGCACCTTGCGCCTCGGGGCGATTACGAAGTCGCTCTCCGCGGCTCCGCGTCGGATGTCGCGTGCTCGCTTGTGGTACAGTCTTGCGTCGAGCACGGTGACCTCGCCGTCGCCGGCGAATGGGTCGAACTCGAGGTCGAGCCTCTCGACGAGCCTTGGCGCGAGATCCTCGTTTAAGGCCTCCATATTGGGAATCACAGCCGTGAGCCGTCGGTACAGTTCCGGCCGCTCTCGCTGAATCATGTCCTTGTTTCGTAGCATGTAGTCATATACGCCTTTTAGGCGCCGGCGCAGAGTGGGGTGGGCGTTGAAGAGCACGAACATATAATAGACGAAGTCCTCGTCGCGGCACCAGAGGTCGCGCGTCAGTTCGTCGAAGAGGCATACCCCCTGCTCCACCTTGATGCCCTGTACCGGTCGCTCGTGCTCACGCGGCACAGCCAGCGTGAACGAAGCGGGCGAAGTGGCTCCGAGCACCTCGCTGTTCCACACCAGCACATACCAGTCGGTGAGAGCGTCGAAATTGTATTTCGAGTCGCTGTTGAGAAACAGTTCGAGCGTATCGCCGTAGAGTCGGTGGTCAGGATTCGACTTCAGTCGCTCCAGCTGCTCCTCCCGGTTCCAGCGCACGATGTGCAGGTAATCCTTGTGGTTCTCGAAGTCGAACAGCAGCTGCGCGATGTCGAGAGCGTTGCTCACCAGTCGTTTGTCGAGCAGCGTGCCCTGCAACGCAGAGCCAGCCGCCAGATGCTCGAATGCGTTCTTGACGAGGTCGAGTTGTGCGAAAGGGCTTGGAATTGCCGTGCGCGGGTTCTCACTGCGACCGCCGTTGGGGTCGTGAATGCGACGTATGTCATCGTCGACATAAGGGGTGACCGGAATCCAATCGCCGGCTGCCGTTTTCGTCGTCTTGTTGTTGTACGATAGAACCTGACTCATAATTATATGTGTTTATTGCTCTAAAAAACTTGCAAAAGTAATGCAAACAATCTTATCCGACAAAGAAAAATGCACGAAATCGGTCGGAAAAAGTGTGTTTTTGCCTCACTTGCGACCTGTTCCGCGCTATTTTTGCCAGGTTTTATAGAGTAATTCGCATCATTGGCATCATTGGCATTTGACAGGTCTCCACTACCAGGAAAGGTCCTGCCGCGGGCTACGTTCTCAAAAAGGAATTGTTACTGATTTTGCGTGTTTGCTGAAGTTTTTTTAATCCTTTTTTGAAAAAAAAGGCACAATTAATTTAAAATATTTGCATATTTTAATAAATCGTCTTACCTTTGCCCCGATGTTTTTTAGACAAAATGTGCAGATATTAATGAAAAGCACCCTTAAATGTTGCAGCTTCATCTCTTAAATGGGGCCAATGATTTATTTGCTAATTATTATATAGGTGTACGTTTTCAATAAGAAACACAATTAAATGGGAAATTAGTTTTTTTAATTATTTATTCATTAAAGTTTACTGTGTATGAAGAAACTGTTTCTACTACTCATTGCAGTTTGTTCCATCGCGCTCATGGGAAATGCCAAGAGCGTTAAGGGACTGGTAGTCGAGGCTGGTACCGGCGAGCCCCTGGTGGGTGCGACGGTTCAACCGGTAGGCAGCGGCAACGGTACGGCCACCGACATCAACGGTGAGTTTGCCCTTGACGTGCCCGACAACGTTAAGAGCATCCGTGTCTCGTACGTAGGCTATCAGACTGTGGACGTGGCCGCAACCGGCTATGTCAAGGTGGAACTGAAATCAGCGGGAACAACGCTGAACGACGTTGTGGTGACAGCTCTGGGTATTTCTCGTCAGGAGAAGACTCTGGGTTATGCCGCAACCACGCTCAAGGCCGATGAACTGACCACCGGTCATGTGAGTAATGTGACAAGCGCCATCGCCGGTAAGGTGGCTGGTGTGCAAGTTAAGTCGTCGGGTAACGACCCCGGTATGGCTAACGACGTGATTATCCGCGGTATCAGCTCCATCAACGGAAGCAACCAGCCGCTGTATGTAATCGACGGTGTGCCCCTGCAGAACACCACTCTGCTCAACGACGACCAGGATTACATGAACCAGCTTGGTGGTATCACCAACGTCAACGCCAACGACATCGAGACCATGACAGTGCTCAAGGGCGCTGCCGCTACCTCGCTTTACGGTTCGCGTGCCGCTAACGGTGTGATTTTGATCACTACCAAGAAGGGCGCTCGTGGCATCGACAAGAACTTCACCATCACCTACGACGGTTCGGTTCAGTTCAAGCGCATCTCCACTCTGCCCAAGTTCCAGAACAAGTACGGACAAGGCTGGAACGGCGCTCAGACCTTTATCGAGAATGGTTCTTGGGGTCCCGAGATGGACGGCTCGATGCAGGTTGTTGGTCCGGTATACGACCACCAGCAGCTGCTGCACCAGTACAGCCCCGTGAAGAACAACATCCGTGACTTCTTCGACACCGGTATCATGCACTCTCACTCAATCGCATTCAGCGGTGTGAGCGACGACAGCAAGGCTACCTACTATCTGAGCTACGGCTACACCGGTGATAACGGTATCATTCCTGGAGACAAGGACACCTACAAGCGTAATACCATCGCTTTCCGCGGCAGCTACGATGCCGCAAAATGGTTGAAGCTCTCGTCGTCGTTGAACTTTGCCCGCGCCAACACCAACACTGTGGCTTCGATGCAGGGTACTTCGATGATCGACGGTCTGTATGAGTTCCCGCGCGACCTTTCGTTGGTCGACCACAAGGACACCAGCTCGCCGTTCAACCAGCCCGCCGCTTGGTATACTCCCTATGGTATCACCAACCCGTACTGGGCTATCGAGAACAACTACAACCACAACGACAGCAAGCAGATTTTCGGTAATCTGCAGGTTGACATCAAGCCCATCGACAAGTTGACTCTTACTTATCGCTTCGGTTTCGACTACACCGACTATGACGTCAAGATTGGTGAGCCCGAGATTGCTCTCGACGACGCACTCGTCAACAATGACTACGGCTATGCACCGTCGGAGATGAACAAGGCCGGTTACGTGAGCTCACGCTACGCCCGCAGCTATGAGATCAACAACGACTTCATCGCCAACTTCCACGACAAGTACATCGGTGGCAAGTTTGACCTGAACATCAACGCTGGTGTGAACATCAACGAGCGCAGCAGCACCGCCATGCTGGGCAGGACCTCTGGTCTGACCTTCTACAGCGGATTCTGGGATTTGAGCAACGGTGCCACCAAGGAGACCTTGACCGAGGGCCAGAGCAAGCGCCGCCTCGTGGGTCTGTTCGGTGACGTGACCCTTGGCTGGGACGACATGATCTTCCTCGAGCTGACCGCTCGTAACGACTGGTCGTCGACCCTTCCCACCGGCAACAACAGCTACTTCTATCCTGGTGCAACCTTGAGCTGGATTTTCACCCGCTTGATGGATGCTCCCGCAATCGACTTCGGTAAGCTTCGTCTGGCTTACGGTCGTACCGGTAACGACGCTGGTGTGTACCTGACCACCGCCCGCTTCCTGCAGGGTTTCTCTAACGGTTACTATGGTGCCGACCTGACCGCCTTCCCGCACGGAGGTATCAACGCCTTCCAGGCTGCCGGCACCGTTGGTAGTACTAACCTGAAGCCTGAGATGACCACCGAGTTCGAGGCTGGTTTGAACATGCAGTTCTTCAAGGGCCGCATCGGTTTCGACTTCTCGTTCTACAACCGCGAGACCAAGGACCAGATCTTCACCCTGCCCGTCGACCCGGCAATGGGTTACACCAGCATGGTGACCAACTTCGGTAAGGTTCGCAACCGCGGTATCGAGCTCTTGGTTGAGTTCACTCCCGTTCGCACCGCCGACTGGAAGTGGGACGTTTCGTTCAACTTCGCAAAGAACTGGAACAAGGTCGTTTCGATGCCTGAGAGCCTCGAGGGTGGCAAGACCACCATCAACCGCTTTTCGGCTGGTGACGACGCAGTTTATATGTATGCCGAGGCAGGCAAGCCCATTGGCGAGCTCTACACCTATCTGCCTCAGTTCACACCCGACGGCCGTCCCATCGTTGACGAGAACGGTCAGCCTGTTCTCTCGACCGCTGTCGAGGATACCGGCAAGAACGTGAACGCCGACTGGACCGGTGGTGTGACCACCAACCTGACCTGGAAGTGGTTCACCCTGAGCGCCGCACTCGACGTTCGTTACGGCGGCTGGATGTTCTCACGTACGAGCAACTTGATGCAGTTCACCGGTAACGGTATCTTCACTACTTACAACGACCGTCGTCCGTTCATCATCCCGAATTCGGTTGTGAGCGACGGTAACGGTGGCTATGTAGAGAACACTGTTCCTATTTACATGACCAACTCTTCTTATCAGGACTACTACAACAAGAAGGGTTACGGCCTGGGTGGCGAGGCTTATCTCGTCGACCGTACCATGGTTAAGCTGCGTAACATCACGCTGGCCTTCCAGCTTCCTAAGAACTGGGTACGCGCTATTTACCTGAGCGACGCATCGATCTCGTTCTTCTGCAACAACGTCTTTACCTGGACTGCCAAGAGCAATTACAGCATCGATCCTGAGGCCAGCTCCTTCGGTAATGACTTGTATGGTGCCTTCGGTGAGCTTTACGCTAACCCCGCATGCCGCACTTATGGCGTTAACTTGAGTCTCAAATTCTAATAACAGTGGAGGACTTAATTATGAAGAAATTTTTAGCATTAACAACAATATTGCTGTCGCTCGCATTCGTATCCTGCAACGATTTCATGGATATCAACCATGACCCCAACTCGCCGAGCGAAGACGCAATTTCGACCGACATGCTCTTCCCTGCAGCCGAAATGAACCTCGCCGGTAGCTACGGTGACTTCCTGCGTATCTGCGGCGGTTACTACGCCCAGCACTTCTCGCAGCAATTCGGTACCAGCAACTATCTGGACTACTCGCAGTTCTACATGAGCGCAACCCGCTCCAGCAGCACCTACGCACAGCTCAATGCCCGCACGCTCAACACCCTGAAGACCGTGCGCACCAAGGCTGTTGCCGAGGAAGACTACGCTACCAATCTGGCAGCTACCGCTCTGTGGGCCTACACTTATCAGATTCTTGTTGACTGCTACGGAGAACTGCCCTACGACGAGGCCTTCACCGGCAATCCCACCCCGAAGTACAACGAGGGTAAGGACATCTACGCTGGTGTGATCAAGGAACTCGAGGATGCCCTCGCAGAGCCCCTGAACACTCAGACCTGTACCAACTTCCTGTTCCCGAGCAAGGACGTTGACGAGTGGGTCATGTTTGCCAACGCTGTGCTTCTGAAGCTCTACATGCGTGAGAGCGGTGTTGTGGATGTGCAGGCAAAACTCGACAAACTCGTTGCCGAAGACGACTTCCCCGAAGGCGATGTGGCTTACACCAACTGGTCGAACGAGGCCGGTCACATGAGCCCGTTCTATGCCGAGGAGTTCGCTACCAACTGGGGTTCAACCCAGGTGAACGTGATTGCCAACGTGGCTATCATCCGCACAATGCAACAGTACAACAGCGACGGTGACATCGTCTTCACCGACGGACGTATCTCGAAGTTCTTCGCCCCCAACTCGGCCGGCAACTTCACCGGTGGTGTTTCGGGTACCAACTTCTCGACCGCCGAGGGTGAACAGAAGAGCACCAACTTCTGGAACCGTCCCGTTGCAAGCTACGACATGCCCGTGTACCTGATTACCCGCAGCGAGATTGAATTCTTCCTCGCCGAGTACTATGCAAAGAAGAACAACGCCGGCCAGGCTCAGGCTCACTATGAGGCCGCCATCAAGGCTTCGTTTGCAAGCGCTGGAGCCAGCGGTGCCGCCGATGTTATCGCCAAGTATCCCTACAACCAGGCTAATTTCAAGCAGGTGATTGGTCTCCAGAAGTGGATTGCCCTCGCTGGTACCAACAACTTCGAGGCTTGGTGTGAGATGCGCCGTCTGGGCTTCCCCACCTTCGGCAGCGTCCGTGGCGATCAGCTCTACAGCGAGTCATCGCACAACTACACCCCCGAGAAGTATGTTCCAGGAACTCTGTACACCCCGATTCAGGTTAACGGTAACCTCGGAGCGAACAAGATTCTGCAACGCTTCCCCTATGCCGAGAGCAGCAGCACTCGTAATATCAATGCCCCGAAACAGAATGAGAGCGTTTACGGCACTCCCGTGTTCTGGGCTGCAAAGTAATCTAACGTGTGTCAAACTCTTAAAAAACGAAAGAAGATTATGAAAAAATCACTTATTTGCTTATTGCTAAGCGCCTTGGCACTGATGAACCTCACCAGTTGCACCAAGGACTCTGAAGGGTTGACCAAGATTACAACCTACGCTGTGATTACGCTCGACGGCGGCCCGATTTACAAGGTTACAAAGGGTTCGACGTTTACCGATCCCGGCTACTCCGCAATGCAAGGTTCCGAGGACGTGACTGGTAATGTCACTGTCAGCGGCAAGGTCAACACCAACGAGTGTGGTTTCTATACCCTCACCTACCGCGTTGTCAATCCCGACGGATTCCCCGCCACTGCACAGCGCACCGTGGTGGTTGTAGACCCCAACAACCTTGCCAGCGCATACCTGTCAAGTGTTAAGTACGGCTCTCGTGCCTACAGCAACCTGCACATCTTGATCAAGCAGGGCCCAGATCAGAAGTACTATATCGACGACCTTGCAGGCGGTCTCTACTGCCAGGGCCGTTACCCCGGCTACGAGGCCTACGGCTACGACTTCTGGTATGATGCCGCTGTGAAGGTTGAAGGCGATGCATTCATGCTCGACGGCGATATGGGCGACGGTATGAACTGGTACTTTGAATTGCCGCTCGATGTCGTCAACGGCAAATACGACCGCGCAACAGGAACCATTACCTACGGCGCCGCCTTCGATGGCGATCCCGATGACGCTATCAGTGTAACATTAACCAAGTAAAAAACGGAGGTAAAATTATGAAGAAAGTATTATATTTCGCCGCTCTGGCACTGATGTTCGCCGGAACCACCTCCTGCGAGAAGAATGAAATCGGCGGCACCGCCACCGAGAAAATGGCCGGACAATGGTATGTTATAATTGACGGTGTCGACGATGCCGGCAACCCCATTGACGACGATTATTGCGACTTCTTCGGTGATGGTAACTTCTTTATCAACACCTATAACACCGCTGCCAACGACCCGACCAAGATGTTCATCGAGGAACTCGGCGACGTGACCAACTGCGGTTTGAAGGCTCGCATCAATGTCGATCAGAACGCTATGACCTTCTCCAGCAATGGTGAGGTTGAGAACCTCTCGGAATACGATAATGCCAAATACGAGGCACTCACCATCACCGATGGTAAGATTATGCTCGGCGCTGCCCACCAGCCCAACGGCTCGGTGTGCGACTCCATCGTGTTCTACGTTTCGTTCAAGAATGACCCGTATCCCCCTTATTACGGATACAAGAAATATCGCGTCCGTGGCGTACGCTACAGCGGTCTGGCCGAGAACGACTGATCCTGACCTGAAAGCAATGGCCCGTGCGGCCGTTGCCCCCCCGATAACGAATGGCGCTCCCTCAGCGGAGCGCCATTTCTTTAGCCGTCAAACCCTCGGCCGTTCCCTCACCGCCTTTTCACCCCTCAACAGCCGTGAGTCCAAAATTCGGGCAAAAACGAATACGCCAGAACCGTCCCCGCGTATTCGTTTTCGTTCGTTTTCCCCTTCTAAATCGCCATTTCGGTCTCCAAAAACGAATACGTCAGAACCGTCCCCACGTATTCGTTTTTCTGTTTTTTCTTTTGTTTTTCGGGCCTTTTGATATACCTTTGTGGCAAAATTTCAATTAAAAAACACAATACTATGCCAAGAAAACCAAGAGTACACAGTTCATCAGGCATTTACCACGTGATGCTACGCGGAATCAACCGCAGCGACATTTTCCTCGATGAGGTTGATTGCCTGAAAATGGAGAAAATTCTGATGTCAATTACTAAACACAGTTTGTGCAAGATATATGCCTACTGCATAATGACCAATCATATTCATCTGCTCATGGCCGAACTTGATGTGCCAATCAGCGATGTTTTGAAGAGCATAGGCGTATCCTATGTGAGATATTTCAACGTGCGTCGTGAGCGTACTGGCCCATTGTTTGAAGGGCGTTTTCGCAGTGAGCCGGTCGATGATTGTGATTACTTTATAACCCTGCTGTCTTACATTCATTATAACCCGGTCAAAGCCGGCATGGTCAGTCGTCCTGGATTGTACAAATGGAGCAGTTGGCATGAGTATGAGTTGCCCGAACACACATATAACAAGGGAATTTGTGAGCAAAGCATACCCTTCAAGAATCTCACAAGAGAACAGGTTGCAGAAATAGTACTCAATGCTCAGGAACCTCGAGATTTCTGTTCAGTTGTCGACAATGAACAGGTTGATTATAATCAGGCGGTAGAAATCGTAAATAGGTTGAGGCCTAAAGAATATAGCGAAGTCGATTTGCAGGAACTACCGAGAGTCGTCAAGCTTGAAATGTCGGTAAAGGCCATTGATTATGGAGTGACGTATTCACAGTTGGTTTCCATATTAGGCCTGTATAGATCATCGATATATAGACGGCGGCTGAAATACAAGCAGTCAGGGCAAAACAATTGAGATTGCAGGAGTGAAAACTGTTGAAAAACGAATACGCGGGGACGGTTCTGTCGTATTCGTTTTTGTGCTCAAAGCGGTTGCTGGTGAGGGAAGTGGTGTTGAAAAACGAATACGTGGGGACGGTTCTGTCGTATTCGTTTTTGTGGCCAAAGCGGTTGCTGGCGGGGAAGGTGGTGTTGAAAAACGAATACGTGGGGACGGTTCTGTCGTATTCGCGATTTTGTTCATAATCTGCTTTTATTTGGCTGCAAAGGGGTAAATTGTATCGATTCCAGCCAAATAAAACGATGTTTTTTTTACAAACGAATACGTGGGGACGGTTCTGTCGTATTCGTTTTTGTGGCCAAAGTGGCTGCTGGTGGGGAAGGTGGCATTGAAAAACGAATACGTGGGGACGGTTCTGTCGTATTCGCGATTTTGTTCATAATCTGCTTTTATTTGGCTGCAAAGGGGTGAATTGTATCGATTCCAGCCAAATAAAACGATGTTTTTTTTACAATCGAATAGGCGGGGACGGTTCTGGCGTATTCGTTTTTGTGGTCAAAGCGGTTGCTGGCGGGGAAGGTGGTGTTGAAAAACGAATACGCGGGGACGGTTCTGGCGTATTCGTTTTTGTGGGCAAAGCGGTTGCTGGTGGGTTGGTAAAAAATGGCCGGCCAGCGGGTTTTTCGCTGGCCGGCTGTTATGCGCTGTTATGCGTTATGGGGGAGATTGTTACAGCTGGTAGTCGGGCACCTCGAATGTGCGTCCTTGGCGTATGTCGCCGGTTCGCAGTCCGAGTTTGAGCCACTTCATACGCTGCTGGCTGGTGCCGTGAGTGAAGCTCTCGGGCACTGCTTGTCCGCGTGCGCGCTTCTGCAGGTAGTCGTCGCCGATTTTCTGCGCGCAGTCGATGGCTTCCTCGAGGTCGCCTTCTTCGAGCGACTGGTATTCCTTGTTGTCGTGATGAGCCCACACTCCGGCGTAGAAGTCGGCAAGCAGCTCGAGGCGCACGCTCACGGAGTTGGCTTTCGCGCTGTTCTGCCCGTATTGCTGCATCTGGCTATGAGCTTTCTGCAGCTGTCCGGTTAGGTATTCGACATGGTGTCCCACCTCGTGAGCAATGACGTAAGCGTAGGCGAAGTCACCGTCGGCGCCTAACTGCTGTTTCATCTGCATAAAGAACGACAGGTCGATGTACAGGCTCTGGTCACCGCTGCAATAGAACGGTCCCATGGCGCTTTGTCCGGTGCCGCAGGCGGTGCTTGTCGCGCCGCTGTAGAGCACCAGCTTTGGCGGCTTGTACTCGCCCAGACCTTCCTCTCTGAAGATCTTGGTCCACACGTCCTCGGTTCCCGCCAGAATCTGCAGCGAGAACTTTGCCAGTTCCTGCTCTTCGGGCGAGAACTCCTTGTTCACTTCCTGCTGGGTTTCGGTCATTCCTCCTCCGAGCACCGACCCTAATTGCCCGATGTCGATGCCGCCACCGGTGCAATAACTGAGCACGAGCATCAGAATCAGTCCTGTGAAACCACCGCCGAGGCCCATTTTCATTCCGCCGCTCATACCGCGACGATCCTCGTAGTTAGTACTCTCTCTGCGTCCTTCTAAATCCATATCTAAAGTGTTTTTTTGCTGTTATAGGTTGCAAAGATATATCATTTTATTGATTTTCGGGCTACTTATGTCACATTTTTTTTGATTGTTTCAATAAAAAAAGTAACTTTGTGGCTCAAACGGCCTCAAAAAGCCGCGAAAAACCAACCGAGGTAAAACAAAATCGACACTCGAGCTATGAAAATACTTTTCGTGGGCGATGCCAGCAATCTGCACAATACCCTTGCCGCCGAGTTGCGGCGGCAGGGCCATCGTTGCGTGGTTGCCAGCGACGGTTCGCAGTGGATGGACACCGCGCGCGACATCACGCTTCGCCGCGAAAAGGGTGCGTGGGGTACCGCGAAATATGTGGCGCGCGTGCTGTCGAAGTTACCGCTCATGCGCGGCTACGACGTGGTGGAGCTTGCCGGTCCCATGTTCCTGCACCTGCGTCCGGAGCGTCTGTGGCGCGTGTTCCGTTACCTGAAGCGTCACAACCACCGTGTGGTGCTCACGGCACTTGCCACCGACCCGATTTACTGGGCCGCGTGCCACGACGGAGCCACCTACCGCTACAGCGACTACTTCATAGGCGACGAGCCCTCGCCGTTCGCCCTGTCGGACGAGTATAAGGCCCGCCGCCACGACGACTGGGCCTTACCCGAAGTCGCCGACTACAACCGTCGCCTGCTCGAGAAGGTGGACGGCGTGGTGGCCTGCCTTTGGGAATACTACGCGGCCTATCGCAAGCATGCCCCGCAAGTGCCTCTGGGATATGCCGGAATCCCTATCGACACTCAGGCCGTGACTCCGCGGCGTGAGTTGCACAAGGCGCCCGAACGCATCACGTTCTTCATAGGCATACAGCGGGAGCGCACTGTGCTCAAGGGCACCGACCGCCTGCTCGCTGCCGCTCGCCGCGTGTGTGACCGCTATCCCGGAGAGTGCTCGCTCGACGTGGTCGAGAACCTGCCGTATGCCGACTATGTGTCGCGTATGTCGCAGGCGCACGTCATCCTCGACCAGTTGTACAGCTACACCCCCGCCACCAACGCCCTGCTGGGCATGGCGCAGGGGCTGGTTGCCGTTTCGGGCGCCGAGCCGGAGTTTTACGCTCTCCTGGCCGAGAACGACAACCGTCCTGTGGTAAACGTGTCGCCGCTGAAGGAGGACGACATCGACCGTCAACTCGAATGGCTCGTCACCCACCGCGAGCAATTCCCCAGCCTGGCCAACGCCAGCCGCGCCTTTGTGGTCAAGCACAACTCAGCGCCTGCGGTGGCAAAGGCTTACCTCGACTTTTGGAATACCCTCGACAATAAAACTGTGACCCAATGACACTCGAACTACTCATCTCAACCATCGACGATGGCATCGACAGCGTGGCACAACTCGTTTTGCCGCCGCGTGACGGCGTGCGCTACCTCGTGTCGTGGCAGCATTCGCTCGAAAGCGACCGAAAGGAGGTGCCCGAGACGCTTATCCGCGACGACATCACGGTGATGCACCTCGGCGGGTGCGGACTGAGCCGCAACCGCAACAACTGTCTTGCGCATGCCACCGGCGATATCCTACTCATCGCCGACGACGACTGCCGGTATACACCCGAACGCCTCGACGCCGTGGTCGATACCTTCGAGCGCAATCGGTCGCTGGCATTGGCCACTTTCCGCATGGAGAGCCAGCACAACAACAAGACTTACCCGGAGCGAGAATTCAACCTGGCTAAGCCGCCGAAGGGATATTACGTCACTTCGTTCGAGATAGCGATTCGTCGCGAAGCCATCGGAGTGCTGCGTTTCGACGAGCGTTTCGGCCTCGGTGCGCCTGTTTTCCAGTGCTGCGAAGAGGAACTGTATGTCGAACAGGCTGTTGAGTTAGGGTTCAACTGCCGGTTCTTCCCCGTGACCGTGGTGCGTCACGACGAACCCACCACACAGCAGGCGCGTGCCGCCGACCCCGACGTGCTCGCCGCACGCGGTGCCTACCTGTGGCAGAGCCGCCGCTACCACCGCACGTCGTTGCTTCGTGCCATTCTGGCCGCCTGGCGCGCCCGCGGCAAGGGTCTCACGTTCCGCCAGGCGTTGCACCACCTCTACCGCGGCATTGCCCTTATTCGTACTCAGAATTGATGCCGTTGAATGTACAATCTTTTTCAAGGGCAAAAACTGTTGAACAATAGCGAAAACCGGTTTTTGGCCGATTATTTAACAAAAAAATCGTAAAAAAGTTGACATATTTATAAAGATTGTGTAAATTTGCAGCAGAAACCAAGTTATTTTTTTAATTTAAATTATCATTTGTAATATGAAGAAAACATTTATCGCAATTCTGGCTGCGGCAACGATGTTGGCATCCAGCTGTTCAGGATTGGGCGGCTTGACCAACACATCGAGCACCTCAGGAATCCTCACTAACGTACTGGGCGGACTGCTCGGACAAGTGCTGCTCGGCGGTGGCGGACTTTCGGCGTCATCGCTTGTGGGCAACTGGCAATATGCCGGCCCGAGCGCCGCGTTCACTTCGGAACAGGCACTCAACAGCGCCGGAGGCGTCAATGCCGCCAACAGCCTCATCACCTCGCTTGCACCGAGTTACAACAGCATCGGTATCACTAAGAAGAACACCTCGTTCAACTTCGGTGACAACAACACGTTCAGCGCACAGGTGAACGGCATTCCGTTCAGCGGCACCTACGCCTACAACGAGCAGACCGGTAAGATTGCACTCAAAACCGGCCAGCACACGATCAACGGCGATGTCATCAAGACCAACAACGGTATAGGACTGATGTTTGACGCCAAGCAGATGACAGCAATGTTGCAGCAAGTGGGCAAGGTGAGCGACAAGGCCGCCATCGAGGCCGTGGGCAAACTCGCCCGCAGCGCCGACGGTGCCCGTGTGGGCTTCGAACTCACTCATTGACGCACGGTCACAAACCCTCATCACAACGGTGGCACCCCGCACTAGGGCGCCACCGTTTGCTATTCTGGATGTTGGGTGGTTCAGAGGAGGGCGCGGATGGCGAGCATCTCGTCGAGGACCTTGCCTATGGGGTGCTCGAGGTCGAAACCTTCAAATCCTTTCTGCGACTTGAGGTAGACGAACAGCGGGTGTGCGTTCTCTCCGTTGACCTCCACTTTGCTGAACTGCGGGAACTCGGTGCCGTAGTTGAGTTGGCAGAATTGGTGGATTTCCTCCTCGGTCCCCGGTGCCTGGTTGCCGAACTGGTTGCAAGGGAAGTCGAGAATCTCCAGCCCCTGTTCGCGGTAGTTCTTGTACAGCGCCTCAAGCTCCTCGTATTGCGGTGTGAAGCCGCATCGGGTGGCGGTGTTGACAATCAGCAGCACTTTGCCTTGATATTGGCCCATGCTCACTGTTTCGTGCCTGAGGTTGTCGACGTTGAAGTCGTAGACGGTGCCGCTATCCTGTGCCGCGGCAGAAACGGCTGCGGCGGCAAAAGCGGTGATAAACATTTGTTTTTTAGTCATAGTGGCTGTTTTTTGAAAAAGGGCGCGCCAGCACCGGCGCGCCCTTGATTATGATTGGGATTTGTGGTAGCTTTTACTTGCTGCGCATCTTGTAGAACGAGCGGTAGACGAAGAACAGGGCGATTACCACGAACGCCACACCCACCCAAGGCGCGATGGCCTTGAAGCTGTCGCTGATTGCGATTTCCATAGCGAGCACGCCGAAGAGGGTTGTGAACTTGATAATCGGGTTCAGGGCCACGGAGCTGGTGTCCTTGAACGGGTCGCCCACGGTGTCGCCCACGACGCTGGCGTCGTGCAGCTCGGTGCCTTTAGCCTTGAGGTCGACCTCGACAACTTTCTTCGCGTTGTCCCACGCGCCTCCGGCGTCGGCCATAAACACGGCCTGGAACAAGCCGAACACGGCGATGGAGATGAGGTAGCTCACGAACAGACATACGGCAGCGTTTCCGCCGATGCTCTCAGGCGACGACAGGCATGCGAAGCCGAGTGCGAAGCAGAAGATTGAGATGAAGATGTTGATCATACCCTTCTGAGCGTACTCGGTGCAGATTTTCACCACTTCCTGGCTCTTGCCGATATCGGCTTTCTTGGGCGCGTTGGCGTCGAGTTTGATGTTGTTCTTGATGAATTCCACTGCTCGGTTGGCACCGGTGGTTACGGCCTGCATACTCGAGCCGGTGAACCAGAAGATTACACAACCACCCAGGATAAAGCCCAGGATAGAGTAGGGATTCAGCAGGTTGAGCACAGATTCCGGCTCAATGCCCAGCGTCTTTTGTATCAACAGGATGAGCGAGAAAATCATGGTAGTGGCACCAGCCACGGCCGTGCCGATAAGCACGGGTTTGGCGGTAGCCTTGAAGGTGTTGCCGGCGCCGTCGTTGGCCTCGAGATAGTACTTGGCTTTCTCGAAGTCGGGCGTGAAGCCGTGCTCCTCCTCGATTTCCTTTGTTGCTTTGTCGATGTCGTCCTCGATGAGCGAGAGCTCGTAGACGCTCTGCGCGTTGTCGGTCACGGGGCCGTAGCTGTCGACGGCGATGGTCACAGGACCCATTCCGAGCATACCGAATGCCACGAGGCCGAAGGCGAAGATGGCGGGATAGTTGCCCAAGAGAGCGCCCATCTCGAAGTGGTTGCTGGCCATGTAGGCGAGAAGCATCAGCACGAAGAACACGAAACCGGTCCAGAACGAACCGAAGTTACCCGAGACCAGACCCGAGAGAATGTTGAGCGAAGCACCACCCTGCTTCGAGGTGTTGACCACCTCCTTGACGTGTCCGCTGGTGGGCGAGGTGTAGAGTTTGGTGAACTCGGGAATCAGCGCCGCGCCGAGGGTTCCGCAGGAGATGATGGTAGCCAGGCCAATCCACCAGTTGTTGCCCAGGTCCTTGAGCAGGAAGTAGCTGGCGGCGAAAGTGGCGATAATCGACAGAATCGAGGTGATCCACACCAGTGAGGTGAGCGGTTTCTCGAAGTCCATGTCGTCGGCTTTGCTGTAGCGTGCTTTCGAAATCAAGCCGTTGATGTAGTAGGACACCACGCTGGCCACGACACCCAGGATACGCATCACGAAAATCCAGATGAGCATCTGAGTCTGATACTCTGGGGGCACAGCCAGCAGGATGAACGACACGAGAGCCACACCGGTCACGCCGTAGGTCTCGAAACCGTCGGCGGTCGGGCCGATGGAGTCGCCGGCGTTGTCGCCTGTACAGTCGGCAATCACGCCCGGGTTGCGCGGGTCGTCCTCGCCGATTTTGAACACCACCTTCATCAAGTCGGAGCCGATGTCGGCGATTTTGGTGAAGATACCGCCGGCGATGCGCAGCGCGCTGGCGCCGAGGCTCTCACCGATGGCGAATCCGATAAAGCAGGCGCCAGCCAGGTCGCCCATAAACAGGAGGATGACCAGCATCAGCACCAACTCAACGCAGATGAGCACGATACCGATGCTCATACCTGCCGTCAACGGGATGTTGAGCAGGTCGAGCGGACGGCGACGCAGCGAGGCGAAGGCCATACGGGCGTTGGCATAGGTGTTCATGCGGACACCGAACCAAGCCACGGCATATGAGCCGAGCACACCGATCACGGTCCAGCACAGCACGAGCACGACGTTGCCCACGGGCATCTTGCTCAGGAATCCAAAATATAAAACTACGGCAGCGCCGATGAACAGGAATAGAATCCCGAGAAACTTGCCTTGCTGCTTGAGATAGGTGGAGCAGGTTTTGAAAATCACGTCACCAATCTCGAGCATCGAAGCGTGGGATTTCAGCTTCTTCACGCGTAAAAACTGCCAGAAACCGAACAACAGTCCCAGAACCACTACCAGGAATCCCCAATAGAGGATACCGGCGTCGCTCGAGAAGTTCTTCGGCATTTCCAAGTCGGCTTCACTCGCCATGAGTGAAAACGGTAGCGCCAGCATTGCCAGCGCGGAGAGTAATTTTTTCATTTGCTTTGGTTTATATTTGTTGTTATGTTTTCTTCGCGATGGTTGAAGAGTCGTTTTTTTCGCAAACGACGCCGTAAAGGTAGTGGTTTTTGCCCAAATAACAAAAATTAAGGATTAAAAAATTCAACCAACGGCCTATTTTTTAGTCATAAGGGCAATTTCACTCTCAAGTGTGCAAAGAAAAAACTTAAAAAAACGCAAAAAAACGATGAAAAAGGCCCCTTTGCAACGCATTACATGGTGTAAAACCGCAATTAATCGGGAAAATTCTTTATTATGTCATAAATTATTGCTTACTTTGCAGCCGCTTTTGAAGTGAAATACAACAAACAACAGTTTAACAATATTAAAATTTAGAATTATGACTACAGCTGAAATTCAAGAAAGAGTAACCGCTATCATCGTTGATCGTCTTGGTGTAAACGCCTCGGAGGTGACCCCCACCGCTACCTTCACTCAGGATCTGGGTGCTGACTCGCTCGACACCGTGGAACTGATGATGGAGCTCGAGCGCCAGTTCGAGGTTAAGATTCCCGATGAGGTTTCGGAGAAGATCCAGACCGTAGGCGACGTGGTTGCGCTGATTGAGGAAGAGAAAGCCAAAGCTTGATAATCGAGCGTAAAGCAATCGTGGCGTCGGCAGGAAAGCTGACGCCTCGTTTCTGACAATATACAAGATACACGATTTATACACAACTAATTACTCCTTCCGTCAATATGGAATTAAAGAGAGTAGTAGTAACGGGCCTTGGAGCCATCACCCCCCTGGGCAACGATGTTGCCACCACGTGGGAGAACGCGAAGAAGGGTGTGAGCGGCTGCGGTCCTATTACTCATTTCGATAGTACATTATTTAAGACACATTTCGCCTGCGAGGTGAAAGGTTACGATCCCAACGAATTTTTCGACCGCCGCGAATCGCGTCGTCTCGACCTCTATGCCCAGTATGCCCTTGTTTCGGCCACCCAGGCCCTCGACGACTCGGGACTGCTGAGCGAGGAGGCCGGCACCAACCGCGACAACGTGGGCGTGATTTTCGCATCGGGTATCGGTGGCCTGCACACGTTTGAGAACGAGGCCGGCTATTACGCCATGCACGAGGCCGACGGCCCGCGTTACAACCCGTTTTTCATCCCGATGATGATTGCCGACATCGCCGCCGGCCACATCTCGATGAAGTGGGGTCTGCGTGGTCCCAACTACGGTGTGGTGAGCGCTTGCGCCACCTCCACCAACGCGCTGGTTGACGCATTCAACTATATCCGTCTGGGCAAGGCCGACGCCATTGTCACCGGCGGTAGCGAGGCCCCGATTTATCCTGCCGGCGTGGGCGGCTTCAACTCGATGAAAGCCATCTCTACCCGCAACGACAGCCCGGAGACCGCTTCGCGTCCCTTCAGCGGCTCGCGCGACGGCTTCGTCATGGGCGAAGGCGGTGTGTGCTTGATTTTCGAGGAACTCGAGCATGCCCTGGCTCGCGGTGCAAAGATTTACGGCGAGGTGATAGGCGGCGGCATGAGTGCCGATGCTTACCATATCACCGCTCCCCATCCCGAAGGCCTCGGTGCCAAGCTGGTGATGGAGCGCGCTATTGCCGACGCCGGCATCAGCCCCGACGAGGTGGACTATATCAACGTCCACGGCACATCCACCCCCGTGGGTGACGTGACCGAGGTCGTTGCCGTGCGCGACGTGTTCGGCAAGCATGCTTACGAGCTCAACATCTCGTCGACAAAGTCGATGACCGGACACATGCTCGGCGCCACCGGTGCTGCCGAGGCTATGTTCTGCCTGCTCGCCTGCCGCGACAATATCGTGCCCCCCACCATCAACCACGAGGATGACGACCGTGACGAAAACATCGACTACAACCTCAACTTCACCTTCAACAAGGCTCAGGAGCGCGAGGTCAACGTAGCCATGTCCAACACCTTCGGGTTCGGCGGACATAACGCCACGATCATCGTCAAGAAGTGGAAGGGTTGACACGGTAGCTATAGGCGGCGAAGGCATCGATGTGGTGCCATCGCCAAAAGCAGAACCGTATGCTAATCACCGACTTAATATCATTCGTAAAGTTCCTTGCCGCCAAGGATAAGGAACTTTACGTTTTTATTCATTCGGTGACTGGATTCTACCCGAGGCACATCGACCTCTACCGCCTGGCCCTCGTGCACCGGTCGATGCCCGTGAAAACACCTGACGGCCATTGGGCCAACAACGAGCGACTCGAGTTTCTGGGCGACGCCATCCTCGACGCCATTGTGGGCAACTACCTCTACCGTCAGTACCCCGACAAGCACGAGGGATTTCTGACCTCTACCCGCGCCAAAATCGTGCAGCGCGAGAGCCTCAACCGCATAGGCCGCCTGTTCAAGATCGAGAACCACGTGCGTGCCTCGGCCCACTCGTCGTCGCACAACTCCTACATCGCCGGCAACGCCGTCGAGGCGCTTGTGGGCGCCATCTATCTCGACCGCGGTTACGAGACCTGCCGACGTTTCATCGAGCGCCGCATCATTGCTGACAACCTCAATATCGACGACCTGGTAAAAACTGAGCAGAACTTCAAGTCGCGACTCATCGAGTGGACGCAGAAACACCGCGTCAACATCGACTTCGAACTCGTCGACACTTTCAACGACCAGAACGGCAACCCCGTGTTCAAGACCGCCATACTGCTGGGCGGCATTTTCGCCGCTTCCGGCACCGGCTACTCCAAGAAAGAGAGCCACCAGAACGCCTCGCGCGACGCCTTCGAGCGCCTCAACACCGACAACATCTTCGCCGGCCAGGTGCTCTCGACCGCCACTTCCGGCCCCGGCACAAAGTAAAGGACCATCCTCCGGTTTCATGGCGACGAAACCGGCGGGACTGATTTTTCCGCCCGATATGGGTGGAACACAGTCATTGTACCCATATGCCCAAGTGAGAGTGTGTCATAATTAACTTTAGGTTATTAAAACACGCTTCGCGTGGAAATTTTAAGAAAATTATATCTAAAAATTTTTAGAAAATAATTATTTAAGAGTCAATGATTTATTAAATTTTTGAGAAATTTAGAATCAAATTTTTGATAAATTTCCACCGCGCCAGCGGTGCTATTTGTTCCCGCTTTTGAATTATGACACAACCCCGTTATTGTTTGATTATAAGCTGGTTATACATTACACAAACTTGTGTAACACAACTTTGTGTAACACAATGTTGTGTAAAAAATCTTACACAAACTTGTGTAATCAGATTTTTTGTATTATTTTTGTGGCGTAAAAGTTGAAATATTGATATTATGAACAAAAGAAGTTTTATATTTGGCACTGCTGTGAGCGATTATAATTTTATTGGTCGTGAAGAGGAGACGAGGCGATTGATGACCAACTTTTTAGAAGGTGTGAATACAACCATCATTTCGCCACGCCGCATTGGTAAGACCTCGCTGGTGAAGCATGTTATGCGCAAACTGGAAAGCAACAATGATGTGATGGTCGTGTTTCTGGACATGTTCGCCTGCAAAACAGAATATGATTTCTACAACGCTCTTGCGGCTGCCGTGCTGAAACAAACGGCATCGCGCGCCGACAAATGGATGGAGTATGCTAAAGAGTTCTTGATTCGTTTGACCCCAAAAATCACATTTTCGCCCGAGGCCAATAGCGATTTCTCCCTCTCGTTGAATATTACTCCTAAGACCCATAATCCCGAGCAGGTGCTTGCCTTGACTGAGGACATTGCCAAGAAACGAGGTAAGCGCATCGTAGTGTGCATTGATGAATTTCAGCAAGTGGGCGAACTTAAAGATTCTGTAACCGTGCAGAAGCGGTTGCGCACGTCCTGGCAACACCATCAGTTCACGTCTTATTGCCTGTTTGGCAGTAAAAGACATATGATGAATAACATTTTTCAACGCCGTAATATGCCTTTTTTCCAGTTCGGTGACACTATGTTTTTAGGCAAAATTCCTACCGAACAGTGGGTGGAGTATATCCATCAGCATTTTGAGGACCGCAACCGCCACATCCAGCGGCCTTTGTGTGAGCAGATATGTGAGACCGTCGACAATCATTCATCCTATGTACAACAGTTGGCATGGCTGTTGTTCTCACGGCTCGAAGAAGGGGAAACAGCCACCGCCGAACAGCTACAGGCCTCTATCGACGACTTGCTTGACTCCAATGAGGCGTTGTTTATCCAGCAGGTGGAACCGCTGTCTCCATATCAGTTCAATTTACTGCGTGCCGTGGTCGATGGCTGCCACAGCGCATTTGGCGAGCAACGCATCAGGGAGGGGTACAATTTGGGCAGTGCCGCAAATATCATTCGGCTCAAAGAGGTACTACAGGCCAAGGATTTACTGGAGTCACGCGGTCGTGGGTTGTTATACTTCACCGACCCGGTCCTCGAACTCTGGCTTCGTCGTCGCCTGCGATGATCGCCTAGGCCGTAAATTGCGATAAATACACAATCACCCCCGCGACCTGTAAGGGCGGCGGGGGTGATGCTGTGTTCTGGCGATGAGAGGGTTATCTCACGACCTTGGCGGCGGTGCGAGAACCGTCGGTGCGGGTGGTGACGACGATATTCAGGCCCTCGAACGGGGTGTCGCTCTCCACGCCGGCCAGGTTGTAGTACTTAACCGAAGCCACGGGAGCCTTGCTGTCGATGGTCTCGATGCCGGTGGGCATGGGTTTGCTCACGGTGACTCCCGAAAGGCAGAAATAGGTGGAGGTGTTGGTGCCCCAGGTGCCTACGTCGGTCGAGGTCATGGTGAAATATACGCTCTCCACGCGTCCGAGCGAGCTGAGATCCCAGTAGGTCCAGTCGGTGAGGGCGGTGAGTTGTCCGTTGTTGAATCCGGCGAGTTCAATCTCGGCGGTCGATTCGTTGCCGTCGGCGCCTACGCCGTGGGCGATGAGTTTGAACGAGTCGCCTTCGATGTCGAACTTACGTGCTGCGCCTCCGCCGTTGGTGACGTCGCTCAGCGCCTGGGCGTTCATGTTAACCCATGCGCCCTGTATACGGTAGTTGTTGCCGTCGTCGAAAGTCATCTCGCAGGCATGGTAGTCGGGCGACTCCATGAATTCGGGCCAGTAGCCAATCAGATACGGTTCGTTGGCGTCAACGCCTACTGTGGCATCACTGTTGGCCAAGCCGCCACCGGCGGCGTTTGCCTGCCAACCGCTCTTGCCGCTGTTGTGGCTGATGGTGAAACCGTCCCAGTAGTATCCTCCCCACGAAGAGCCTTCGCCGCCGATGAGGTGCGAGAACGCGAACGGCGTGAACTCGAAGAAGGTGTAGTCGATGTCATTGTAGGTCTCAGTCCACACGCCGTCGTCGCCATAGTTGATTGAGGTGGGGTTCGTCGGGTTGTTGAGGTCGAGAGTGATGGGCTCGTTTTGCGCGAATGCGCCCATTACGGCCATTGCGGCCACTGAAAGGGTAATAAATTTTTTCATAAGCAAATATTAATTAAAAGTAAATAATATAAAGTCTATATTTGTTGTCGGTCAATTCATCCCCAGGATAATCCCGTAGAGCACGCTCACGTCGCCGGTGTTGACGTTGCCGTCGTCGTTGAGGTCGGCCGCTGGATCGTTCTTGCCGCGGATAATAATGTCGTAAAGCACGCTCACGTCGCCGCTGTTCACCTGGCCGTCGCCGTTGAGGTCGCCGCGCACCGGCTGAGGCTCGGGCAGCGGTGCGTCGGGGTGGATGTCGAATGCTCCGGCCACCTCGGTGGAGATTTCCCCGAGCCAGCCGTTTTTCTGGTTAACGCCGGTGGCCACCTTCACGAAGTCGATTTTCCGCAGGTTCGCCGGTCGTCCGCTGTTGTCGACGGCCCAGTCGATTTTGAAACCGAGGTTGCAGGTGTTGCGTATCGAGTCGGTGAGGGGCTCGTTCCAGCGGTAATCCTGCCGGTTGTCGACATATCCCCAGTCGAAGGCGCGCTGCACAAACACCGCTCCGTCGGAGCTGGTGTCGGTAAAGCCGTTGCACGGCAGTTTGGTGAGGTGGAACGTCATCGTCTCGCCGTCGATCCATTCCGGCCAGTAGTTCTGGCGGTGGAACGAGAGGCGGTCGATATATCCCTCCTGCAGCGAGTCGGGGTCGTTGCTGGTCCAGCGGATATAGGTGTCGTCGAGGATGAAGTTGTTCACCTTCGTGGGCACCTTGTTGGGGTCGGGTTTGTAGTAGGTGATTTCGTAGCCGTGTACCGCGTGCGGGTTGTTGTACTCGCTGCCGGCGAGCTCATACCACGGGTCGTCGGCCAGTCCGTTGTCGTTCACGTCCTCGCTCACGTACACCACGCCCGGCTCGCTGCTGCCGGCGCCGCTTCCGGTGCCTTCACCTGCAAACGAGTTGCCGAGCACCTGGAAGTCGTACTCACCCTCGACGTTTATCACCGGGTGGTCGAAGCCGAACACCACATAGCCTCCGCAGGCTCCGAGGCATATCATGCCGTCGGCTATTACCTGTGTCGTGTCGCGTATCACCACTCCGCCTGGCAGGTGTGCCTCGCTTATTTTCTCATAACCGCATATAAGTTTCTCGACGCGCGGCAGCAGCGAGTCGGCGCTCTCTCCGGCCTCCATCACCGGCATGGTGTTGGTAAACTGCCCGGGAGCCGGGTTGAATTCCAGCACGCGGGTAATAAATGGAAGGTTGCCCGCTACAGCGACTATTGTCGCCAATGAAATGAATAATATGGGAAGTTTTTTCATAATTGCTTGTATGTGATGTTGTTGTATGTCATATAAACACTATGTGCGCCGGGATGTCGCCGGTGCGCACCCGCCATTTCATCACTCCGTCGGCACCGAAGCAGTAAAGCCACCCGGGTGAAGTGTAGTTGTAGGCGTCGGTGACGAGTATGTCTTTGGTCACGGGATTGACGGCCACTCCGTAAGGCAGCGCGATTTTGCTGTCGGTGCCGTCGGTGATGAATTTGTCGTTGACCACCATCATCTTTTTCGTGTCGATGATTTTGTAGGACGGCGGCTCGTTTTCCTCGGTGAGGTAACTCCATTCGCTGCTGATGGTGTAGAGCGAATCGCCGTCCATCCACATGTTCCCCACGGGAACGTCCATAGTGGCGACGATGCGCCGTTTGCGGGTGTCGTAGGCGTAGAGGTTGCTTTTCACGCCGTAGTAGCTGCCGCGCGATGAAATCCAAAGCACGCCGCGGCGGTCGCACACCACATACTGCAGGTTGATGGCGATGTCGATGCGCTCCGTCTCGCGGAACGTGGCGATGTCGATTACCGACACCGTGCGCTCATAGTCGCTCGGGTCGTAGCCGCCGCTGTTGGCTACATAGATCTTGCCGTCGGCGATAGCCAGGCCGTCGGGCTGCCGGCCCACATAGCAGGTGTCGACAACCTGCAGCGAGGTGGTGTCGACCTTGAGCACGGCTCCCCGTTGGCGCACCTTCTCTCCCTGCAGCGCTATGGGTCCCACATAACTTGTGACGTAGGCGTATTGGCCGTGGAACTGTATGTAGCGGCAGTTGGGAATGTTGATTTGCCCCAGTTTCTTGGCTGTCAGCTTGTCCATCACGTCAATCTTGTTGGAGGCGTTGAGCACGCAATACATCTTGCTGCCGTAAATCTGCAGGTCGTTGCCCACATCGCCCATCTGCATCACTTCGCCGGGATTGACGTAGGGGAAGATGTTGAGCGAATAGTATCCCGAGGGGTAATCGTAATAGTCGATGGTGGCCTTGTTGCTGTTCATATTGCCTTCGTTGAGCAGGTAGAAACCTTCGACGCTGGTGTACTCCGGCCGCGACACCTCCACCTCCTCGGGGATGTAGATTACGTCCTCCTCGCGGCAGCCGGCCAGCATCGCGGCGGCCAAGAGCAATATGTAGGCAAAGCGTCTCATTTTCTCAGAAGTCGATTTTCAATATCAGTTTGTAGTTGCGCCCGGGCATCGGGTAGTTGTTGATTACGTCATACTGCTGGTTGAACAGGTTGTTCACCTCGGCGGTGACGCCGCAGCGCACGTTCCGCAGGGTGAAGCGGTATCCGGCCGAGATGTCGTGGGTGTACCACGGCTGCTCGTGGTTCACGGGAATGTTGGCGCTGTTGTGGTAGCGCTCGCCAACGTAGATGAAACTGTAGTTCAAGTCCACCCGCTCCTTCCATCCGGCGTGCAGGGTGACGCTGCCGCTGTGCCAGGGAATGTAGGCAATCTGGCCCTTGTACGAGCCGCCTCGACCGGTGTCGTCGGGGTTGGTGTAGTCCTGCGCGCGCTGATAGGTGTAGGTGAGACCCAGTTCGGTGGTGAAGTCGCGCGCTGGCCGCAGCGCGATGCGCGCGCTGGCGTCGACGCCGCGTATCTTCACCTTGCCTATGTTCATCATCGTCCAGCGGTACTGTCCGCGTCCGCTGGGCACGGCGAGGATTTTGTCGGTGATATGGTTGTAGTACACGTCGGCGCTCAGGCGTATCACGGCCAGAAGGCCTTCGGCGTTCTCGCGCGTCCACTGCGCGCCGAGGTCGTACTGCGTGACGTACTCCGGCCGCAGTGCGGCGTTGCCTATGTCGGTGTAATAGAGGTCGTTGAACGTGGGCATGCGGAAGATGCGCTTGTAGAACGCGCGCAGGTTGAAGTCAACCCTGCGGAACGGCTTGTAACTCAGGAACACGGCCGGAGTGAGCTTGTTCATCCACTTGCTCAGGTGGGCCAACACCACGCCGTTGTGGCGCGCGCTGTGGCGGTCGTTCACCAGCGTGTAGAGCAGACTCGCCTGCGCCTTGAACCGGCCCAGGTTCACCGCGGTGGCCAGCGCCGCGAGCAGCGAATGGCGGTAGGGGTAGGAGAAGTCGGTGAGGTTGGCGTCGAGGTAGTTGAAGCGGTAGTCCACCGAGAGGTCGGCGTCCCAGCGGTCGCGCACGAGCGTCAGTTTGTTGGCGCTCGAGACGTACACCTCGTCTTGGCTGAAGCGGTTGTCGATATACATCAGCGTGGTGTCGGGGTTGAGATAGCGCATGGTGTTGTGGGCGTATTTCGCGCTCACCATGGTCTCGTAGCGGTCGCTCAGACGCTCCTGCCACACGCCCTGCAGCATGAGGTCGCGGTCCCATTGCCGCTGCGAGTTGTACCACACGTTGTTGACGATGGCGCCCGGGATGCCGCGCTCGCTCGTGTAGTAGTAGGCCTTCGCGTTCCAGCGGCCCAATGCCGTGGAGCCGAACAGCGCGGCCTCGACGCGCAGCGCCTGCACGTCGCCGTTGCGCCGCACGGCCGTGGTGTCCCAGGCGGGTGTGCCGTCGCTGAAGCGCCGGCGGTAACGGAAGTGGTACTTGCCGTTGGCGAGCACGCCCTCCACGTTGGCCGTGAGGCTCACGCGGTCGCTGAAGCGGTGCTCCCAGCGCAGCGACGGGTTGAACAGGCCGAACGAGCCGGTGCGCACCGTGGCGTTGAAGTTGTCGTTGCGGCCGGAGTCGAAGCGCGGACGGCGGGTGCGCAGGTAGATGGTGCCGGCGTTGCAGTAGTCGGCCGCCGGCTGGAAAATCTCGCTCTTCTGTCCGTTGTAGAGCGAAATCTGGTCGATATTGTCGAGCGAGAACTTGCCCAGGTCAATCTGGCCGTTCTGGGCGTTGCCCAGCTGGATGCCGTCGTAGAACACGCCCATGTGGTTGCTGCCCATCGACCGCAGGTCGACCGTCTTCACGCCGCCCACGCCGCCGTAGTCCTTCAGCTGGATGCCGCTGAAATAGCGGATGGCGTCGGCCACGCTGTGGCTGTTGAGCTGCTGGAGGCGCACTCCCGTGAGCGTCTGCGACGGAATCACCTCCATGTAGCGGCGCGTGCCCAGCACCGTCACCTCCTCGAGGTGCTGGATGCTGTCGAAGCGCGAGACGGCTTTGTCAAGCTCGTCCTGCGCACGCATGGTAACCGCCATGGCCGGCATTACCACCAAAAACAATATTTTCAGTATTAATGACCTCATGAAACCCGAGTCTCGCAGATTTCAATGTTGTATGACATTTTCGGCTCATGAGGCAGATATTCTGACTTGCTCTACTTCGATTGAGGAGGGGGCCTTCCCACACCCAGCGGCGCAGTGGCATAATCCCAACACTATCAGCACGATAGCGGAGCTCACAGCAGCGGACCTGTCGAGGACTTTCACCCCGTTCCCTGCTCATTGCCGCTGCAAAGGTACAAAAAATAAATGTAAGATGTAAAATGTAAGATGTAAAATGTGTTAGAAGCGCCTGCGGCGCTGATAAATCGCTCGCTTTCGCTCGCTGGGGAATCGGCGGCTTTGCCGCCTGGGGAGTCGCTCGCTTTTGCAAGCGTGGGATTGTGGTCGGATGTGAGATGCGAGATGAGTAAGGGGTGGGGACGGGGGAAAGCAGTAGCAATTGCTGCGCGCGGGCGACACTGTTTGGTGCCGCCCGCGTGGTATGGTTTTGATTTCGTGTTGGGCGTCAATTACCGAGGATGATGGCGTAGAGTGCTGAGACGTCGCCGGTGTTGACGTTGCCGTCGCTGTTGATGTCGTACTTTAAATCATTGGTGCCGCTGATGAGAGCAGCGTAGAGTGCGCTCACGTCGCCGCTGTTTACTTGACCGTCGTCGTTGAGGTCGCCAGTTACGATGGCGCTAATTGTGCCAAAATCTTTCCAATAAGGTGCATCCTTATATAGGCTGACGGACTGCTGCGGCACCAGCAATTTACAAGCGGAAACATCAACAAAATCAAAAGTTCCAGAATCTATCGGCTGAGGATTAAGAGCTAAATTCATCACTCTCGTCAGGCCGCTGCAACTAAAGAACGCAGAGCCACCGATGGAAGTGACGGAGTTGGAGATGGTGACGCTCGTCAGGCGGTAGCAATTATAGAACGCCCTGCTACCGATGGAAGTGACGGAGTTGGGGATGTTGACGCTCGTCAGGCCTATGCAACCATTGAACGCCGACTCGCCGATGGAAGTGACGGAGTTGGGGATGGTCACGCTCGTCAGGCCGCTGCAGAATCCGAATGCATAGTTGCCAATTGAAATGACGGAGTAGGGGATGGTGACGCTGGTCAGGCCGCCGCAACTCTCGAACGCGCTGCCGGCAATACCTTTCGTACCGTCTTTAATCGTTATATTCGTTCCCGCAGGCATCGTTCCTTTATATTTATATGTGACTAACCCAGCATAAACCAATCCGTCGGGCTGATTATCATACCAAGCTGTGCCACCTAACGCATAGTCGCCGATCTCAGTGACGGAGTTGGAGATGTTGATGCTCGTCAGGCCGCTGCAATAAGCGAACGCATAGCGGCCGATTGAAGTGACAGAGTTGCCGATGGTGACGCTCGTCAGGCCGGTGCAATAATAGAACGCATTGTCGCCGATTGCAGTGACGGAGTTGGGGATGGTCACGCTCTTCAGGCCGGTGCAACCACGTAACGCATTTTCGCCGATTAAAGTGACGGAGTTGGGGATGGTGACGCTCGTCAGGCCGCTGCAACGCCAGAACGCAGCGTAGCCTATGGAAGTGACGGAGTAGGTCTTACCACCATAGGTCACGCTGGGGGGTATCTCCACATCGCCACTGAGCGAGGTGTATCGGGGAGAATCTGAATTTTCATATGTGACAGTTACCGATTTACCGTCGCTGTCGCGGTTGTAGCACAGGCCGTCGACCATGAAGTCGTAGGCATGGGCGGCTAAAGAGCAGGCCAGGAGCAGGATGGTTGCAAAAAGAGTTCGTTTTATCATAGCTGTATGTTTAATTTTGGTTTATATTGCCATTGGTGTTTCGCTATAGTCCGCTAAGTTGTCAATGCCAGAGTCGCGGGATTTAGCGGGCTACGGAGTTGAGGCGTGTGCGTCAATTACCGAGGATGATGCTGTAGAGTGCTGAGACGTCACCGGAGTTGACGTTTCCGTCGCCGTTTAGGTCGTATAGGGGGGCGGTTGAGCCGGAGATGATTGCCGCGTAGATGGCTGAGACGTCGCCGGTGTTGACATTATTGTCGCCGTTTAGGTCGCCGGTTACGATGCCGCTAATTGTGCCAAAATCTTTCCAATAACGTGCGTTTTTATATAGGCTGACGGACTGTTTCGGCACCAGCAATTTACAAGAAGCGTAAACATTGACACCAGCGAAAGTGTGAGAATTTATCGGCTGAGGAGTAAGGGCTAAATTAGTCACACTCGTCAAGCCGGTGCAATCAGAGAACGCATCGTCGCCGATTGCAGTGACGGAATTGGGGATGATGACGCTCGTCAGGCCGCTGCAATTAGAGAACGCTGCGCTGCCGATGGAAGTGACGGAGTTGGGGATGGTGACGCTCGTCAGGCCGCTG
>JBGUHM010000066.1:0-20229 GCA_045112115.1 Sodaliphilus sp.
CACCGTCGTACGGCGGTTGCAAGACGGCATCGCGCAGCAAAGCGTCGATGCCGTCGGCGGGTTTCAAAAAGAGTCTGTCGTCGCAAATCAACCCGACCACTTTGCCGTCGCAATAAAGAGCGAAGTCGCCGAACATCTTGCAAGTGTCTATTACGCCAGCGCGAGAGCACTGGTCGGCAATATAATGCACGAGATCGGGATTGCTTGCCATGAAATTATTCGCTCTTGTGCACCTGCTTCACGGGCTGCATTTTGTTGCTGTCCCACAGGCATCGGTCGGTGATTTTCAGTTCTGGAATCACCGGCAGACACATGAAAGCCATAGTTATAAACGGAGCCTTCATCTCGCACCCTATTTGTTCGACCATGTCGGTGATGAGACGGCATCGGTAAGCCACCTCGTGTCCGCTGAGCGGAGACATGAGTCCTCCGATGGGCAGAGCAATGTCGAGCATTTCATCTTTAGTCACAACCACTTCACCACCTTGCATTTCCACGACTCTGTTGATGGCTTGTACGATTAACTCGTCCTTGAGGCCAATAGCCACTATATTGTGGCAATCGTGAGCCACCGAAGAAGCTATCGCCCCCTCGCGCAGGCCGAACCCGCGCACCAGTCCCACAATGGGCTTGGCCCCTGGGGTGTAGCGGTTGTAAACTACGATTTTCTGCACTTCGGGCCAGGGGTATTGAGCATCGATGAGCGGGTTGCCACTTACTGTTTCCACTTCGTGTCCTGTGAGCAGACTGCCGTCGGTGGCGTTGATGATGTGCACGGTGTCACCGCTGGCGATGTCGAGTCGGATATCGTCGGCCGTGATGGGTTTGGCTACGAAGCGATTGGGGTAGACCTCTTCCTCGCTGCCTACAATAGATTGAGCGTGAATTGCCCCCGACGACGAGTTGAAACTGTACACCTCAATGCCGTTGACAAAAGTGTGCTTAATGCGGAAGTGAGGACCAATATTGTCGACTACAATGAAAGAAGCTGGATCACCTTTCTGGAGCAGACCCCATTTCAGCCGGTAGTGGCGTTGTGGGTTGACGCAAGCCGCCTGAAGGATGTCGAACAGGTCATATCCGTCGGCAATGGCTCGTTTCACGATGGAGTTGATGTGTCCACGCACGAGGTCGTCGGGGTGGCAGTCGTCGGTGCAGAACATAACGTGACCCGGGTTCTCTCCGATGAGAGCTTTGAGGCGTTCGTAGTCCTTAGCCGCGCTACCTTCTCGTATAATGACTTTCATTCCAGCCTTGATGCAAGAGCGTCCCTCTTCGATTGTGGAGCACTCGTGGTCGGTTGTAATGCCTGCGCTCACATATTTGTCGCGTTCGGCGCCAGTAAGACCCGGCGCGTGCCCGTCGATGCGTTTGCCGTAGCGCTGAGCCGCTGCTATTTTTTTCATCACCTGCTCATCGCCAGCCAGAACGCCCACATAGTTCATCATCTCGCCCAGGAAACCGATGTCGTCTCGAGCCATCAGGCGCTCTATGTCGTCGGCGTCGAGCACTGCTCCGCTGGTTTCGATGTCCCCACCCACAGCTGGCACACAGCTTGGCGCCCCGAAGCATATGTTCATCGTGGCTCTTTGTCCCGAGCGCACCATGTAGTCAAGCCCTTCGACACCCATCACGTTGCAGATTTCATGCGGGTCGGCCACAACACCGATGGTGCCGTGCCCCACGGCCACTCTCGCGAACTCATGCGGTTCCATCATGCTGCTCTCGATGTGTACGTGGCTGTCGATGAAGCCTGGCATCAAGTAGGGGTATGGTTCCTCACGTTGCGGTAGCTCGCATTGCCTTACGGCCGCTATTTTATCATTCTCTACCACAATCACGCCGTCGTAGATGTCGCGGCGCACGACGTCAACAATATGTCCACTTATTTCCATAATATCAGTTATATATTTTCTGCAAAGGTACGATAAATAAGTTAAAAATGAAAATTAACAACGAATTATGCGAATTACGACGAATTACACGAATTGTTTTTAGCACCGCTGGCGCATGATAGGCGCACTGGGGTAGGTGAAAACCAACTGTAGGCAAGTGTTAAATAACATTAATCTTCTTTATGTACGTTAAGTTGTTTGGCTTCGTTCCAAAGGGCGTCCATTTCGTTGAGAGTCATGTCGCGAAGGTGCCGTCCCTGTTCTCTTGCCCGCTGTTCGATGTAGTTGAAACGGGATATGAATTTACGGTTTGTCCGTTCGAGAGCGTTGTCGGGGCGCACGTCGTAAAGTCTTGCCGCATTGACCACAGCGAAGAACAGGTCGCCAAACTCCTCTTCGATGTCGTGTTCGTTTCCGGATTGCACAGCTTGCTCAACTTCAGCCATTTCCTCCCGCACCTTGTCCCATACTTGGTCGCGTTGCTGCCAGTCGAATCCCACATTGGCGGCTTTCTCTTGAATTCTTTCGGCCTTGATGAGCGACGGCAGCGATCTGGGCACCCCCTCAAGCACGGTTTTGTTTCCTCCTTTCTCTTTGAGTTTTATCTCCTCCCACTGTTTGAGCACTTCACCTGCTCCGTCGACTTGTGAGTTGCCGTAGATGTGGGGGTGGCGGAATATGAGTTTGTTGCGTAGGCGGTCGCACACGTCGGCTATGTCGAACTGCTGTTTCTCGTCACCGATTTTTGCGTAGAACAGAACGTGAAGCAGCACGTCGCCGAGTTCTTTCGATATTTTCTCATTGTTGTTCTCGATGATTGCGTCGGCCAGTTCCATTGTTTCCTCAATGGTGTTGGGTCTCAGACTCTCGTTGGTCTGAACCGAGTCCCACGGGCATTTCTCTCGCAGCGTGTCGAGCACGTCGAGCAGTTCGCCGAAGGCCTGAAGTTTTTTCTCTTTGCTGTTGTTTGGCATTTGTATATTTACAGTATTAAAAATCGTGGAATGTGTCGTTATTCGAAGAAGAACTTCATGTGTCGGGGTAGCGACTCTGTCCAGAAGTCCCATGTGTGTTTTCCAGGTCGCATGTGGAAAGTGTGGCTGATGCCGGCTTTGCGCAGTGCTTTGTGGAATTCCATGTTCTGGTCGTAAAGGAAGTCGCTGATGCCCTCGTCGATAATGATGTCGAGCGTACCCTCTTTCAGCGTGGGTATGAGGCTGATGGCGGAGTATTGCGTCCAGTTGTCGTGACTGCCGATAACGCGCTGGATTTCCTTGCTCTGAGGAATTGCTGCTACGTTGAGCGCGCCGCTCATGCTACCTGCCGCGCGGAAGATGTCTTGATGTCGCAGGGCGAGCCACATTGCGCCGTGTCCGCCCATGCTGAGTCCGGTTATTACGCGTCCTTTTCGGTCGGCGATTGTGCTGTAACGCTTGTCGACGGCTGGGATGAGTTCATTGATGATGTAGGTCTCAAACTGCATCTTCGGGTCGATGGGCGAGTCGTAGTAGAAACTGTCTTGTCCGTCGGGACACACGATAATCACGTTGTATTTGGTGGCCAGCGGCACGAGGTCCATGTGCGACGTCCAGTCGGTGTAGTTGCCTGTCATGCCGTGGAGCAGGTAAAGCACCTGGTACTGTTTTTTCTCGGTGTAGAAATTGGGTCGCACGACGACAGCGTTGACCGGGCGTCCCATCTTGGTGTCGACAGAGAGCGTGTCGATGTTGCCCACGGCAGCCGTCTCGGTGCTGGCACAAGCCGATGGCACCATTGCGGCAATTATGGTAAGAAATAATAATATTCGTTTCATTTCGGGTCGATTTTGGGGTTTGTATTATGCTGCTTTATGGATGCGTGTCTGACGGTGTTGCAGAGCCTTGTCGAAGAAGTCGAGGTGGATGGGCAACGACTCAATCCAGTAGTTCCAGGTGTGTTTGCCGGGACGTATGTCAAACTCATGGTCGATACCTTTCGTTCGCAGGGCTGTGTGAAGAGCCATGTTCACATCGTAGAAGAAGTCGTCGGCACCGTCGTCGATGATGATTGCCTGGCGACCGTTTACGAGCGTAGGCACGAGCGAGGCTACCGAGTGCTGAGCCCAACGCGCCTTGTTTTTTGCGTACGGGCCAAGTCGTAGCTGTATTTTCCATTTGTCGGGGAACTTGGTGATATCGACACCGCCGCTCATGCTTCCACACGCCGCGAAGAGGTCGGTATGCCTCCAGGCGAGCCACAATGCACCGTGTCCGCCCATACTCAGTCCCGTGATGGCACGTCCGGTTCGGTCGGAAATGGTATTGTATTTTCTGTCGACTGCCGGAATCAGTTCCTTGGTGATGTAGGTCTCAAATTGCATCTTCGGATCGATGGGCGAGTCGAAATACCAACTGTCCTGTCCGTCGGGGCATACAATAATACATTGATGTTTTGTCGCCAGTTCTACGAGATTGGTTTTTTTCATCCAGTCGGTGAAGTTCCCGTCATATCCGTGTAGCAGGTACACGGTGGGGTAGGAGAAGTAGTCCTCGTAGTCGACTGGTATGAATACCATATTGTTGATTGTGCGCCCCATCTTGCTATTCACTTTGAGAGTGTCGACGAAGTTGGGTCGTGCGGCTAAAGCCATCAATGGGATTAAAAGAGTGAGGGAGATTGTCAGAAATCGTTTCATCGGTTATGTTGGTTTTGTTGATTATTTCATTGGACGGATTCTAACCTCTATGTCTTTCTCGTTGCGAAGCATGTCTACGAGTTTCTCCACCGGAGTGTCGTTATAGTGGTACGGATAGATTACCTTCGGGCGGAACATCAGCGCGGCGTTCACGAGCTGCTTTGGCGTCATCGTATAGGGTTGGTTGCACGGCAGGAATGCTATGTCGATGTTCTGAAGTCCGCTCATTTCGGGAATGTCCTCGGTGTCGCCAGCGATATAGATACGGAATCCGTCGAGTGTGATTACGTATCCGTTGTCACGTCCTTTGGGATGGAACTGCATGTGTGAAGGCGTGGTGTTGTAGGCCGGCACAGCCTCGACGGTTATGTCTTCGCGCAGGTTAATTTTACCGCCGTTTGCCATTTCGGTACCGCTTTTGAGTTTTGATCGCACCGCTGCGTTTGTAATCACTTGAGTGTTGCTGTCGCTCAGTGTAGCAATGGCGATGGAGTCGAAGTGGTCGAAATGCTCGTGAGTGACGAGAATGTAATCAGCTTTGTCGAAAGTGGCGTAGTCGGTTTCAGGAGCCAGTTTCTCTACGGGGTCGATTTGTATATGAACCGAGTCATCGTAGATAATTTCGAGGCTTGCATGCTTGATGAACTTGAATGTTACGGTTTTGCCGCTTTGTGTTTTGAAGATGTCATCGTTTTCGACGGCTTTTGCATGAGTGCATGAGACGCCAGTCATAGAAAGAGCCATAAGCAGAAGAGTGATGTTAAAAAGGAATTTCATATTGTTGATTTTAAGTTTCGGGATATATGGCTACAAAATTAGAAAGAAAAACTTAAAAAACAGCGATTTTTCATGAAAAGTTATCAATTTTTGGGAAAAACTATGTCTGTGGGGGGATTGGCGGCTTTGCCGCCTGGTGAATCGCTCGCTGGGACAGTGGTTGGGGGGTGGTGCGACTGCTCGCAGTCGTGGGACAGTGTATTTACTAAGGGGTCGGCGCTGGTTTAATGACTGGTGCGGGTTTAAACTTTTGGTGCGAAATAGTCATCTAATAGGAGAAATAGGCACAATATTGGATTTTGTAAGATCGTTACTTTGATATGAGAAGGTTTTTCGTGACAATAATTACAGCGTTGACGATGGTGTCGCCGATGTGGGCTGGCGACAAGGTGGTGGAGGTGGTGATGCAGATTTTACCTGATGCCACCAATGCGTTGCCTGAGAAGACGCTTGAGATGAAGCTTCCGTGCTTTGAGGTGAAAGAAACGGCGCCCGGAACACTCGGTCAGGCTGTGACCCAACTTGCCGACAGCGTTATTGCCAACGATTACTATAATAAGGTGTTCACTTTGACGGTTGAACCCGGAGCCGACGGCTCCGTGCGGCTGACGGTAGCTCAGTGTGACCCGTTCCTTGTTGAGAATGCTCAGTATAAAGGCGTGCTGCAGCATCGCTATATGACATTTCTGCTTGTCGACAGTCACGACCTACTGGCTGTGAAGAAAGCCGGAAAGGCGAGGCTTGAGCGAGTATTTGAAGTCACCGAGGATATAATGGCGACATTGCCGACGTCGGTTGTGGCCCGCTGGTACACAACAACCGGCCTCATCATCGATGCGGCCGGCTATAATGTTGTACCCGACTCGGGCCCGAGCGGCGAGTCGGAATAGATTGCCGTTTACTAAAGCGCGTTTACGAGGTCGGCGATTTTCTGCTTAGTGTCGTCGGTCTTCTGCTCGTCGACGTTTGCGGTAACGATTCCAGTGTCTTCGACTTTCCAGTAGTTGCAGATGTCCTTGTACTCGGCAGTGGCTCCGGTGTAGACACCTGGAGAATACGATGACATGAGCAATGCCATTTTTTGCAGTTTGGCGGGTTTCATCACGCAGTACATGCGTTGAACGGCAGCCTGGATTTGTGCGCTGACGGTGAAATAGTAAATTGGAGCGGCAAGAACGAGCACCTCGGCCTCGGCCAGAATCGGATAGATTTCCTGCATGTCGTCCTTCTGAATACATGCACCATCGCCTTTAGTGTGGCAGTACTCACAAGCCAGACATCCGGCGATTTTCTTTTTTGCCACGTTGACGAGAGTCACTTTGTGTCCAGCAGCTTCGGCTGCGTTCTTATACTCGTCCGCCATCCATGCGGAGTTGCCTTTTGCTCTCGGAGAGCCTTGTAAAATAAGGATATTCATGTGATTAATTTTAAGAGTTATTGTTATAGCATTGCCTCAATGTCGGCCTCGAAATCTTTAGGCTCGGTGGTGGGAGCGTAACGTTTCACTGTGAGCCCGTCGCGGCTGATGAGGAACTTTGTGAAGTTCCACTTGATATCGCTGTCTTTCTCGACGCTGGAACTGATGGTCTTGAAGAGCATTGCGGCGCCTTTGGCCTTTAACCCGTGATACTCCTCGGTTGGGGCCTGCGCCTTCAGATACTCGAAGATTGGGTGTGCCTCAGGACCGTTGACATCAATCTTTTTCATCATCTGGAAGGTAACACCGTAGTTCAGTTGACAAAACTCGACGATTTCTCCGTCGGTGCCCGGGTCTTGCTCCTTAAACTGGTTGCAAGGGAAACCGATGCAGACCAACCCTTGATCCTTGTACTTCTTGTTCAGTTCCTCCAGACCTTTGAACTGAGGAGTGAAACCGCATTTGCTGGCTGTGTTGACGATGAGCAGCACTTTGCCTTCAAACTGCGAGAACTCCAATTCCTGCCCTCTGCTTGTGAGAGCCTTGAAATCATAAATTGTTGCCATAGTATGGATGGAATTATCAGGCGGGAGCCCATTTGCACCGAACCGGGGATACAATAGCACCTTCTTTCTTCAACTCGGCGAATGCCTTGTCTACCTCTTTCCGCTCGGCACCGAGAGCCTTGGTCACCTCACCCGCGGAGACCGGTTTTCCAGCCTCGCGCATTGCTTGTAAAACTTTCTCTTTCATTTTGCTTATAATTTATAGTTTATGTCGGTGCAAAATTACAAAAAAAGAATGAATTGTGAAAAAATAAAACGGGAAATATATTTTGATGGTGTTAAACCCGATTCGGGTTAAAACGCTTTCGGGCTGAACCTCATGAACAAAGTGAGGTCCAGCCCGAAAAGCGCATACGAAATTATGCGCTAAGGCATGTAATACATATCCTTATTTAAGGATTTCAACTTTCACATACACCCGTCCTGCGCGGTGGCTGGCGATCTTGCCAAAAGCACCGTGAGTGAGGTCGATGATGGTGTATCCCGGTGCGGGTCGGTCACATACTCTTACGACAACGGACTTACCGTTAGCCGTGTTGGTGACTCTGAGCCGTGTTCCGAACGGGAATTGACGAGGAGCCGCGCAAGTCATGGCGTTCATGTCGAACGGTTCTCCATTGGCGTTACGCCTGCTACCTTTGTATCGGTCGCCATAATAGGTGGCGGTCCAGTTCCCTTTCACCAGTGTTGCATTCTCTTGGTTTGCATCTTGTGCCACTATCGATATGCTGCTCAGCATTATAATGGCCAATAGTAAAAACTTTTTCATATTAATTTGGTTTTAAGAGCCGCCTCACAGCGGCAGATAAACTATTTGTTTTGTTTTGAAAAACGGTTCGTCGAACCAGGAGTCGATATTATCGACAATCACCCTTGAGCGGAAGTCGCTCAGTTCGGCGTCCAGTTCGCCCCCCTTGAGGCAGATCAGCCCGTTGGGCAAGGCGTTATGTTGATGTTTCCGGTCGATGAGCCGCTTTACGAGCGGCACCATCTCAGGCAGCGGCATCACTGCGCGTGATACCACAAAATCGTAGAGACCTTTCACCTCTTTGATGTCTCCGTGAAAGGTGGTGACGTTGTTCAATCCTGCTTGTTTCGCTACGTCGTCGGCCACCCGTAATTTCTTCGCGACGCGGTCGACCAGCATGAATTCCACATCGGGGAAGCATATCGCCAGCGGAATAGCAGGGAATCCACCGCCTGTTCCAAGGTCGAGTATGCGAGTTCCGGGTGTGAACGTCAGGAACTTGGCAATCGCCATTGAGTGTAGGATGTGGTTCACCTCCAGATTGTCGATGTCCTTTCTCGAAATCACGTTGATTTTGGCGTTCCATTCAGGATAAAGCCGCATCGCGGTGTCGAAGCGTTCACGCTGATCAGCATTCAGCTCGGGGAAGTATTTGAGAATGATGTCCACGTGTCAGAATCGGTTGAGCAGAGAGTTATCGAGTGCGAACGACTTCAGGTCGTCGATGCTGACGGTGATTTGCGGCTCCCCAACAGCGCTAACCGCCAACGTGTTGGGTTCGTAGCTCCAAGTGATGGTGTCGTCGGTGAAGAAGAAATTGTTGTTCACCTCGAAGTTCGGCAGGTTGAAGAAGCCCAGTTCATTGAGTTGATCCTCGCTCTTGGCATTGTTGGTCTCAAGCAGTTTGTCCTTCAGCAAAGCAGTGAGCTGGTCGCGGTAGTGGTCGTTGAAGAGCCTGTTGAGCTCGATGAGCGCCATTGCCTGCAAGTCGAAATTGTAGTAACGGTGAGCAGTTGAAGCCTGTTTGCCGTTTTTGAGCATTTTCTCTTCTTTGACGAAAGAAACGATATCACGTTTGTTGTAGATGATTTTTATATCGACAATCATTGTGATGCTGTCGATGTCGACATCGTCGCTGTCGTCGGCCATCTCGGGGTTGATACCTGTCGGCGAGTTGCCGTTTTCGGCAGAGTCGTGAGTGAGGAAAGACGCGGCATACTGTTCAAGCACCTGCTGGAATTCCACGCTGTCGGGTGCGTCGAATATTTCACTTTTGAACAGCTGCTGAAGACGCTTCACCGCTTTGGCGTCGCGGAATTGTTCGGGGTAAGCCACGCTCATGCTCACCTTCACTCGGCACAGGTTACCGTTGCTCTTGGTGAACTCCCCGGAGCGCATCATTGTATCGACTTTCACCGCCACGGTGTCGCCGCTGGTAGTGTTGTCGTTTTTTCCTGTTTGGCAAGCGCCCAAAGCACAAGCGCCAATAAGAAGCAAGATGCTTACGTATAGTAGATTTTTCATAATCGGGTGGTTGGATTGTGTGAGCCGCGTGTTAAACCCAAATCGGTCATTCGATCGGTTAGAGAGGCTTTTTTTAAGAAAACGCTGATCATTAGACCGTAAAGGTACATTTATGACCAGCGTTTTCGTTTGCTTCATTTGCCGCTATCCATCGTTGCGGCACCGCGTGGCGCGGAGCCACACAGAGGGTAGGGAAGAACAGTCGTTACTCAGCTGCGGGAGCCTGAGCCTCCTCAGCGGGAGCCTCTGCCTCAGCCTTAGCTGCGTCAGCGGCTTCTTGAGCCTCCTTAGCTGCCTGAGCAGCAGCCTCAGCCTGAGCGGCAGCGATTTCGGCGCGCTTCTTAGCGACAGCCTCAGCCTTAGCCTCGTTCTTCTTTACTTCCTCGTCGAGGGCAGCTTTCGCTTTAGCCTTCTTGGCGTCGCGCTCCTGGTTGCGAACAGCCTCGAGCTTGGCGTTCTTCTCGTTCTTCCAAGCCTCGAAACGGCGTTGAGCCTCAGCCTCGTCAAAAGCACCTTTCTTGACGCCACCCATGAGGTGTTTCATCATCAAGACGCCTTCGCGTGAGAGGATGTTACGAACAGTGTCGGTGGGTTGTGCGCCCACGTTCAACCAATAAAGAGCACGATCGAAATTCAAACTTATTGTAGCAGGATTAGTGTTAGGGTTATAGTAACCAATCCTTTCAATAAATCTACCATCACGTGGCGCCCTGCTATCGGCGATGACAATGGGATAGAATGCATAGTCCTTGTGACCATGACGTTGCAGTCTAATTTTAGTTGCCATTTAGAATAAGTTTTAAATTAAATAAAAAATGAAGTTAATAAAAAAGTTGTTTCGTCAACATAACGAAAGTGACCTTTTCAAGGGTCACTTCCATTGTCTTAACTTGTTGTCCTGGAAGGACTCGAACCCTCGCAAGCGGAACCAGAATCCGATGTGCTACCATTACACCACAGGACAATTTTCGCTCATTTTGCGCTGCAAAGGTACTGCTTTTTCCCGAACTGGCAAATTTTTTTTCAATTTTTTTTCAAATTTGTGCCTTTTTTGCGGTTCAAAAACATTTTCAGAGCCGTTTTTATAAGCGAAATTTACCACACTTGACAGAAAAGCATAAGCATTGCATGCCCTTTTACGAGCAAAAGAGATATTTGTATTTCGCTCACACCTGCTTCCCGATCACCTATCTCGATTGAAGCCGGGTTGGCATGAATATATGGTATACATTGATTGTTTTACATGTAGTCGTCGGGATTTTCTCCGGCTTTGAACGAGCAGAGGATCTTGATCAGGGTTAGAGCCACGTTGTCTTTCTCGTTTGCGGTGTAGAAGAGTCCTTCGCCCTCGGTGTTGGTTTTGAGACCGTAGTTGATGTATCCCACAGTCTTGTTGTTGATAGAAGTCTGAGCGAAGACCCCCACGCGTTTGCTGGCGAAAAAGTCCTTGATATCGGGCAAATCGTAGGCGGTGCTTTCCTGCGAGTCGTCGTAGCTGAGGATTTTGATAAAGAATATTCCTCCGTCGACACCCATCTTCACGGCTTTGTTGTCATACTCATATATATAATTGCCGTCCTTGATGTACGGTTCCTGTCCCATGGTGTTGGCAAACTCGGTGATATGCTTCATTGCCATATCCGGGTCGTTGCTTTCGGCGGCGATCACGGCGTTCCAGTCGTCGCTCTGTTCGTCACGTAGGAATCCTATAGTGAGCGGTCCGTCGACTGTCGACAGCATTTTACCGATGTCGACCTGTGCCAGTCCGGCCTGTTGGTTGATGAGTTGCAGCATCTGTTGCATCTGCTGAAGTTGTACGAATTTGTCACCTTTGATGCTCATCGATATGATGTACTGCATAGACGCCGGAATCGCTTTGAGCACTTCGTTGGACGGTTTGCTGAGAGTGAGGTTCAGCAGATCCATATACTCGCTGTTCTTGTCGACATGGAAGTGCGTGTTGATGGTGGCGGCCTCTCCGTCGAGTTTTATAGCGCCGGTGATAGTCTTGATGTCGCTGTCGATAAAGATTCCCAGCAGCGGGAATTTCTGTTGTAATTCCCGCAAAGTCTCGTCCTTTTTCAGGAGAGAACTCAGACCTTTCATCTCGAAGTAAGCCGTGACGGCGCCGTCGGCGTCGATAGCCTTTCGCACGTCATCCTGCTCGAGCAGGCTCTTCCCGCCATCGAGCACTGTGTGCGCCACCTTTGCGGCATCATCGGCGGGGGTCGGCATATTGAATCGTCCCACCATGAGAATGTCGTTGGCGATGGCATAAGCGTCATCTTTGATGGTGATGAAGTCGACACCGCTGAGTTTGCGGAATTTCTGCCCCGACTGTTGCTCGACGAGTTTCCGCGTTGCGTCATCGTCGTCGAGAGCAATGAGCACGACACTACGGAACGTCTTCTTTGTGAAGTACATATAAGCGTTTGCGTCGGTGTTGATGCCCGCCTTAGGCAGGTGTCGCAACAAGTGTGTGAGCAGTCGGTCGTCGCCGTTGTCGATTACCTCTTTGAGGTCTTCGGGTATGGCAATGGTGCCGTTGTTGTCGATGCCTGAGGCCTCAAGCAGTTGCGGGACATCGATTTTGACCACGCCAATGGCGTCGGCGGGAACGCAGCTTTCCAGTTTGTCGTTGGTGCTGGAACAAGCGCTGGCCAGTGCCATGACTATGACTGCGGCCAGAAGTATGCAGAGTTTTTTCATATCGTAAGACGTTAGAGGTTTTTACGCGGCAAAATTAAGTAAAAAAGTTGATAGCACTTGTAATCGCAGCAAGCTTTTTTACTATTTAGTATAAAATAACCACTTTCGGTTGATTTGTGGATTGCTGTAAGCATGGAGAATCGGAAGAGGTGAAGGGTGTGCGCTCTCCTATCTATAATGGTTGTTGATAAAAAAATATTAGGATTAGTCTTTGCTATGTTGAAGATTTGTTTTACCTTTGGGCCGTAAAACCTCCACAAGATAACATAAACAAACTACAATACACAGAAAATCATGTACGATATTGCCGACATTCTACGTGGCCTGATGGACCGCAACAGCCGAGCGAGCGATGCTGAGCGCGAATTCCGTGAGATGATGCGCGAGGACAAGACACTGAAACAAGACTACAAAGACTGGTGCGAGGAGCAAGGCTACGACATCAAGAGGGGATACCAGGATTACATCGACGAACTGATAGAGTCACGCGACTCGATTTGGGACGACTTAGACGAATAATCCCTAATTAAATTATGTACTCCTCCCTCTCTGGTCGTTTTCTGCCCGGTGAATGGTTCCGGCAGAAAGCAATACTTATGGCATGGCCCCACCGCGACACCGACTGGAGCGATATGCTCCATGAGGTGCAAAGTTGTTTTGTCACTATTGTACGGTCTGTTGCCCGTACTGAGCGCGTGGTGCTGGTTGCCCCTTGCCGCGCCGATATCGATATGACGCTGCTCGGTGACGCAGCCCGCATGGTTGCCATTGTAGAGTGCCCCACTAACGACACGTGGGCACGAGATTTCGGCCCGATTCAAGTGTTGGACGAAACCGGCGCGATTATTGCTCTCGACTTCATGTTCAACGCCTGGGGAATGAAATTCGCTGCTGACCATGACAACCTGATTACTCGCCGCTTGAGTGAGTGCGGCGCACTTGAATCGCCGTTGGAGAATCATCTCGATATGGTGCTTGAAGGCGGCTCGGTTGATAGCGACGGCAACGGTACAGTGATGACTACATCGCGCTGTCTGCTTTCGCCGAACCGCAACGGTGGCTGGAGCCGTGCAGAAGTGGAACACGAGTTGAAGCGCCGTTTAGGAGCCCGACAGATACTGTGGATAGAGAACGGCGAACTTGCTGGCGATGACACCGACGCACATATCGATACTTTGGCCCGCTTCACCGACGAACACACCATAGTCTACTGCCGTCCCGACGATGGGGATGAAGACTCTCAAGCGCAGTCGCTCAGGAAAATGGAACAAGAACTCCTGGCGGCCGTCGATGCCGACGGACATCCTTACCGCCTTGTGGCGCTGCCCGTACCAGCTGCCATCCACGACGAGAACGGCGATCGACTACCAGCCACCTATGCCAATTTCTTGATACTTAACGGCCAGGTGCTGGTGCCGACATATGGCCAAGCAGAACGAGACCGCGTAGCTCTTGAGACACTGCGCGCGCTGTTCCCCGGTCGCGAGGTCACGGGAGTGGACTGCCGTCCGCTCATCCGTCAGCACGGCTCGCTGCACTGCGTGACAATGCAACTGCTGTAACTTGGCAGTTGTTGTAAAACCAATCCAGGACAGATACTTTTAAGGCGTTTGGCAGTCTCTGTGGTTACTGATTGACGAGGTAGCGGTATAGGGTGGAGATGTCGCCGGAGTTGATGTATCCGTCGTGATTTAAGTCGGCTCGCGGTGCGAAGTCGGGTTCCGTGCCGAGTATGGCAGCGTAGACGGCGCTGATGTCTCCCACGTTGACCTCACCGTCGAGATTGACGTCGTAGGCGTTTCGGAGCACGTATTCGAGTCCGGCGGCAATGTCGAGTTTGCCAGCACCCCATCGTTGGGCCTGTGCCTCGGTGACGTATTCGTCGCGGTAACTGGTTGCATTAAGCACGTCGCGCACACGCGCCGCGTCGAGAGTCGGGTCGGCCTGCAGCCAGACCGCAATGGCCCCTGTGACCACGGGCGTGGACATAGAAGTGCCATACTCGGAGCCGTAAGGGTAGAGTTCGCCGTCGACTTCGGCCCTGAACGCCAGGTGTGCGATGATATTGCTGGTGCTGTCGTAGCGGTTTGCGCTGGAAACGACGGCGAATCCTGGCGCTGTGACATCGGGTCGTTGAATCCCGCGAGCGTCGGGTCCGTAGCTGGAGAAATACGCAATGGCGTAAGGTGCGCTTCGGCTGTATCGGAACTCCGATCCGTTATATTTCGGTGTAGTCTTTCTTGAGCAATACGCCCCGACGCTGATGGCATTTTCTCCGGTAGCCATGTCGCTGATGCTCATGTTGGCAGTTCCGGTAGTCCATCCGCTTTTGGACCGAGACCAGAAATAAATGCTGCTGGTCCAAGCATGAACCATTTCACCCTTTGGCGCACTGTAGAGCATCCCTAAGGCGTAGCGGTCGTATTCGGCGGGGGTGACATCGACTGAGACAATGGCGTTGAATCGGCCGTTGTCGGCAATCTGTGACTGGTATTGCAAGACACCGTCGAAGTAACGAGCCCATATCGAGTCGTGTGTGGCATCGATGGTTGCCAAGCCGTCGTCGTCGACAGCAAGCGTGTCGAGTGCCACGCTGTGGCACACGGTGTCGGCTTCGAGGTCGACGATGGCCAAAGTCAATTTGTGCGGAGCGTCGGTAGCCGACCAAGAACTGGCATATCCAGAGTAACGCGGGTTTGAGGGCCGCCAGTTGGATAAGAACGTGCGCACTGTGTCGCCTTCGCCCTCGAATTTATGCTCCCAGTGGCAAGGCACTTCGCCCTGGTTGCCTGCCGAAACCACGCAAATTCTGCCTGGTCCCGATGCCTTGTCGAAAGCTTGGCTGAGCCACGACGAGCCGTCGTGAGCGCCGTCGCTCGAACCGAGACTCATGTTTATGACCGCGGGCATGTTGTTCCGCTCAGCGTAGTCGAAGATGAAGTTGACGCTGTTGGCGATATTGGCGTCGGTGAGTTCCTCTTCGGTCATTCCGCAAAGCACGAGCGTTGCACCCGGAGCCACCCCTCGGTATCCTTGCGCGGCAAAGCTGCCGGCGGCGGTTCCGGTGGTGTGCGTGGCATGCGACATCTGGTCGTTGTCGGTGGTCAGAGCGGCGATGTCGTCGCCGTAGTAAGCGCTTCCTGGCAAAGAGTCGCCGTTGACCACAGGCGCCGAGCCTGTTGAGTCGGCGGGCAAATATACAGCCGCCACGCGGCTATGCCCGTCGCTGTCCTTGAAATTGATGTGGTTGAAATCGAATCCGGTGTCGATTACACCCACCACAACGCCTCGTCCTGTATAGGGCAGTGTGTCGCTGGTGACGGGCAGACCCTCGAGAAGTCCATGGGACAGTAGTAGGGCCTTGTCGTTGTGCAGTTCCACACGCTGTGCCCGCCTCGTAGCTTTCACACCCGGTATATCCCGCAGCGCCCGGTATTGCCCTGTTGGGACACTTATCGTAGCCACATTCCCAAAGCGGCTGTTGACAGTGAAGCCCTCGGCTTTAAGACGCTCAAGTGTAGCCTCATTGTCGACGCGCACCCACACACCGTTCTGTGCAAGCGAGTTTACAGCGCCCAAAGTAAGGATAATGGCTATGATGTGGAACCAGCGCTTCATTATAGAGGTTCAATGCGATTGGGGTACTACTGCGAGAGCCAAGGGACTACTGGTGATTACACGATGAGCATTGCGTCGCCGTAGGCCCCGAAGCGATATTTCTCCTCAATGGCCACCTTGTAGGCATTCATGATGTTGTCGTAGCCACCGAACGAAGTGGCGATCATCAACATCACTGAGTATGGCATATGGAAGTTGGTGATGAGAGCGTCGGCTGTGGTACACTCGTAAGGCGGGAAGATGAATTTATTGGTCCAGCCGATGTAAGGCTTGATATGGCCGTTCATGCTCACGGCGCTCTCCATGGCACGCAGCACGCTCGCACCCACGGCACAGACGCGGTGTCCCTCATCACGCACACTGTTCACTCTTTCGGTAAGCCTTTCGTTGACCTCAATCTGTTCGCTGTCCATCCGGTGCTTAGTAAGGTCTTCGACATCAATCTGTCGGAAATATCCCAATCCGATGTGTACGGTAACGAAGTCACGTTCGATACCCTTGATTTCCATGCGTCGCATGAGCTCTCGGCTGAAGTGCATGCCTGCGGCTGGAGCGACTACAGCGCCCTCATGTTTAGCGAAGATGGTCTGGTAAAGTTCAGCGTCTTCGGGTTCAGGGTCGCGGTGGATATAATAGGGCAGGGGAGTCTTTCCGAGAGCATACAGGTTAGCCTTGAACTCGTCGTGAGGTCCGTCGTAGAGGAAACGCAGAGTGCGTCCGCGCGACGTGGTGTTGTCGATTACCTCGGCCACCATCGACTCGTCGAGACCGAAATAAAGTTTGTTTCCGATACGTATCTTTCGTGCGGGTTCCACCAGCACGTCCCACAGTTTGTTGTCTTCGTTGAGCTCCCGCAACAGGAACACCTCGATGTTGGCGCCTGTTTTCTCCTTGTTCCCGTTTAGCTTAGCTGGAAAGACCTGGGTGTCGTTGAAGATAAACAGATCCTGGTCGTCGAAATAGTCAATCACGTCTTTGAAAATACGGTGTTCGATTTCACCTGTTTTTCGGTTAACGACCATGAGTCTTGCTTCGTCGCGGTTGGCCGCGGGACGCTCGGCAATGAGCTCCTCGGGCATGTGGTTGTCGAATCTGGATAGTTTCATCTTTATAATAATAGTTTTGTGTTTATTCCTTTATTTTTGATGTTTGGCCAGACGTTTGTTTCGGGCACGCACAGCGGCGGCTCGTTTCTTGTTGGCTATGCGCTCAGCCTCGATGCGCTGTTGCTCAGCCACATCGGGCATGACGTACTGTTCGTTGTCAAGCCGTTCGATGAGCTGTTCGACGCTCACACATCGGTCGATCGTGTATTCACCCACTCGCGTTCTCCTCAGCGAGGTCAGGTGCGCTCCGCTGTCGAGCGCTTGACCTATGTCGCGTGCCAGCGCCCGGATGTAAGTGCCTTTGCTGCATACCACGCGGATTTTCATTGTCGGTTCCGATGGTAGACCGCATTCCAGCAACTCTATTTCGTCGATGACGAGCGTTTTCGAACGGATGTTTACCTCTTGCCCCTTTCGAGCCAGTTTGTATGCTGGCTTGCCGTCGATTTTGCAAGCGCTGAAAGCGGGCGGCACCTGTTCGATGGTACCGGTGAAACGCTCTGCGAGCACCCGTTCCACTTGTTCGCGGGTTATGTGTTCCCAATGCATGTTTGCATCGACTTCGGTCTCGAGGTCGAACGACGGTGTTGTCTGTCCCAGCCTTAGCGTTGCGATATACTCTTTCACTCCGGACTGCAGCTGCTCTATCCGCTTAGTTGCTCGCCCAGTACACACGATGAGCACACCGGTAGCCAGAGGGTCGAGAGTGCCGGCGTGTCCCACACGCAGATGCTTCATCTTCAGGTGATGATGCAGCCGTGTGCGAATTTTCTTCACCACTTCGAAGGAAGTCCAACGCAGTGGCTTGTCAATGAGGAATATTTCGCCTTCAATGGGGTTGAGCATGGCGGCGTGAGTTTAGTCGACCATCTGAAGGTTGTTACCTGTGGCTAGCAGCAGGATGATTATGCCGCCAACAATGATTCGGTACCAACCGAAGGCCTTGAAACCGTACTTTGTGAGGAACGAGATGAAGAATTTGATGGCGATGATGGCCACAATAAACGCCACTATGCAGCCCAAAATCAGAATGCCCCAATGGGCTGACAGAGATGCCCTGCATTCAGCGTCGAGCATAAGCTTCAGCAATTCGTATCCCGTAGCCGCCGCCATAGTGGGCACGGCGAGGAAGAACGAGAATTCGGCTGCGGTTTTGCGCGTGAGCCCCTGTTGCATACCACCGGCGATGGTGGCGAACGAGCGCGAAGTGCCTGGAATCATCGATATGCACTGGAACAGGCCTATGGTGAAGGCGCGTCGCTCGGTAAGAGGCTTGTCCTCCTTACGGTCGAACAGTTTGTCGACAAACAGCAGCAATACACCCACTGCCACAAGCATCACAGCCACGACCCATACGTTGCCCATAAGGCTTTCGATAAAATCACCCAAAAGCAGACCTATCACGGCCGCGGGAATGAACGCCACGAAAAGTTTCCAGTAGAAGTCGTATTTCTGCAGGAAAGCGCGCCATCCTGTCACTCCCTCTTCCACCTTACCCAGACGGAAGAAACGCTTCCAGTAGAGGCATACCACCGAGAGAATGGCTCCGAACTGGATTATTACAGTGAACGCGTTCACAAATTTGTCGTTGATGGGTACGCCGAGCATGTTCTCGGTGATGATCATGTGACCTGTGGACGATACCGGCAGGAACTCGGTCAGTCCCTCGACTATTGCGATGATGATTGATTGCAACCAGTCCATTATTCAGCGTCGAGGTTGTTTTTCTTCTGAGGAATTCTCACGACAATAGAAACGGCTACCAACAGGAAGCCAATGAAGACAAGCATCGGAGCCATCACAATGCGGCTTGAATCGAAGATTGAGCTGTTGAACACGTCGCCTGTGTTACTGCTGCCGCTCATCATCACGAACCCCACGACGATAAGCACGAGCGACACCCCGAGCAGGATGAAATTCAGTTTGCCAAGAGGCATTACGTCATGCTCCGATTTTTTCCCGGTTTGAATACGTGCGCCCGCAGTAGAGGCGTTAGCCTTCTGTTTGCTTTTTGGTTGGATTATTTTAGTTGCTTCCTCGATGTACTGCGGTTGTTTCCGCGGTTGCTTATTGGTAAGCATGGTTTGTTCGTCAAATGCCATTTTGAATATAAAAATAATAAATAAAAGAAAATTCGCCGCAAAATTACAACATCAATGCCCCTTTGTCAATAGTTTTAACCCTTTTTTTGATTTTTTCCTGCCGAAAGCGGTTGCTAAAGCGGTTGCTAAAAACTACGTTAGCTTATCACTAACGCATAGTATGGAATTTTTTTGGCATGATTTTTGCGGGAATGGTGATATTGTTGTAACTTTGCAGCCGCTTTTGCGCGAAAAATAAGAAAAATAATAATATATCAACAAAACACAATGAACGTAACATTAGAGAAAACCGATAAAGTGAACGGTGTGCTCACGATATCGCTGGTGAAAGAAGACTACGAGGCAGACTACAAGAAAAAACTGAACGAATACGGTCGTAAACACCCCGCAAAGGGATTCCGTCCGGGCCACATGCCAGCCGGGTTGCTGAAGAAATACTACGGCGGAGAGGCTATGAGCTATGTTGTTGACCGCAAGGTGAGCGAGGCTCTGTCGAAATACATCATCGACAACAAACTCAATCTTCTTGGCGAGCCTGTGCTTAGCAAGGACACCAATGTCGACCTGATGAAGGGCGAGGAATTCACCTTCAAGTTCAACCTGGGCTTCGAGCCGGAGTTTGACGTGAAAGTGAACAACGAGCTCACTATTCCGTACTATAAAATTGACGTGACCGACAAGATGGTCGAGGAGCACGACGAGCAATACCGCAAGCGCTATGCCAAGCAAGTGGCAGGCGAAGAGGTTGAGGAGAACGCGCTGGTTCGCGGAAACCTCGTTGAGCTGGCCGAGGACGGCAGTGTGAAAGAGGGCGGTGTGAGCAACGAGCGCGCCGTACTCTCGCCCGTGCATTTCAAAGACGAGGAGCAGAAAGCTCTGTTCATCGGCAAGAAGAAAGGCGACGAGGTGGTATACAACCCGTACAAGGCCGCCGATGGCAGTGCCGCCGAGTTGGCCTCTCTGCTGAACATCGACCGCGAAAAGGTTGAGGAGCACAAGGGAGACTTCCGTTTCACAATCGACGACATCATGGTGAGCCAGACCGCCGAGTACGACCAGGAACTGTTCGACCTCGTTCTGGGCCGCGGTGAAG
>JBGUHM010000067.1:0-15143 GCA_045112115.1 Sodaliphilus sp.
TCCATTTCACGGTCCATCGATATGTTCTTCAGATTGTTGATGGTCGAGAAAATCGACATCTGCGAGAACTTCGTGATGCCTGTGAGGAAAGCAAAACGCAAGTGTTCGCCCATGTATTTGACTGGTCCGTAGAAACTGTTGAATATCGAGCGCACGGCATTCATCTTCTCCGGGTCATCGATGACGTTGAGCACCGGCGAGTCGTATTCGTCGAAGATGAGCACAACCCGCTGACCCGTCTGTTCGTGAGCCTTGATGATCAACTGTCGTAGCCGTCCGCCGCTACTCAGTTCCCCTTTATTGCAACCGTATTGCTCCTCATATAGCGACAGCAATTGGTCAAGTTGCGATGCTACGTGGAAGATGTCATCGTCTTTGCACTGCGACATGTCGAAGTGGAACACGGGATACTGTGTCCAATCCTTCTCAAGCTTTTCGATGGCCAGTCCTTCGAACAGTTCCTTGTGTCCCAAGAAGTAGTGCTTGAGGGTGGAGCACAGTAGCGACTTGCCGAACCGGCGAGGCCGACTCAGGAAGATTGCGTCGCCATATTGGTTGGCAAGGCGGTGGACGTACTCGGTCTTGTCGACATAGACAAAGCCGTCAGTCCGTATTTTCTCAAAGTCCTGCACTCCGGCAGGGAAGCGTCTCTGTTTCATATTCGTAATAGTTTTAACCTGCAAAAATATGAAAAAAAGATGAATACCTCACAATATTTAGTATTATTTTTTTAAATTGGTGTGAAAATGCTTTAAAAGTGGGTGAAAATTGACAGAATTGCTCTTCAGTGCAATAAAAAAAGAAAGTCCGCGGTAATGTAAAGCGGGCTTTCTTTTTTGGTGTCATTAGCGGTTTAAATCACAGACCCCGGTAGGCGTCGACAGCGCGTTTTACAGAGCCATGTAGTAGCAACAGCCGTTTGGCAGCTTCATAATCTAATCCAAGTTCTTCGACCACCATGCGTGTGCCGCGGTCCACAAGTTTTTGGTTAGTGAGTTGCATATTCACCATCTTATTGCCTTTCACTCGACCCATCATAATCATGACGCTTGTCGAAATCATATTACAGATGAGTTTTTGACCTGTTCCGCTTTTCATGCGCGAACTGCCAGTGACGTATTCCGGACCGACAATCATCTCGATAGGAATCTCGGCAACTTGCGAGATGGGGGCGTCGGGGTTGGAGGTGATGCAGCCAGTGAGGCACCCATGCTCGCGTGCGTCTCGCAGAGCTCCTATTACATAGGGCGTGGTACCGCTGGCGGCGATGCCGATTACAGTGTCTTTGTCGTTGATGCCGTATTCCAGCAGATCCTTCCAACCTTGTTGCTCATCGTCCTCGGCGTTCTCGACAGCGTTGCGCAAGGCATAGTCACCGCCGGCGATGAGCCCGATAATCCAGCCGGGTTCCATGCCGAAGGTAGGTGGAATCTCACTGGCATCGAGCACGCCAAGTCGACCACTGGTGCCGGCTCCCATATAGAACAGGCGGCCACCGCGTTTCATCCTGTCAACGATGCCTACGACGATTTTCTCTATCTGCGGAATGGCTTTCTCAACGGCATCGGCCACTTTATGGTCCTCTTGGTTGATGTCGACAAGCAGTTCGTGTGCCGACTTCTTCTCGAGGTTGTCATAAAGCGACGGTTGTTCACTTATTTTGATGAATGCCATAGTTGTTGATTAAATTGTTGTGTGATACTTGATCAGTCCGTTCATCGGGTCTTGCACGATTTGTCCAATTGTGATGCCGAGCGATTCGGCCGCTTCTTTCAGCGGTGCACGGAAGTGGTGGGCAATCGAGCCTACGAAGTTGCACGGCAGATGCTTGTATCCATCGTAGTTGGCCACGTTGCGGGTAAAGAACGCGCGGAAAGCGTTCACCACGAGGGTGTGGATTTCGGGAACATCGATGTGCTTGGTGAGGAACGGCGCAAACGACGCGAGGAAGCGGTTGGCGGCCGGCTTGCGGTACACGCGGTCGATAATGGTGTTGCGGTCCAGATTGTAACTCTTGAGGAACTCCTGGCACAGATACTTTGGCAACTGGTTCTTGAGTACGTCGCCCACAAGCAGTTTGCCGAGTACGGCGCCGCTGCCCTCGTCACCGAGAATGTAACCCAGAGGCGATACATTGTCGCATATCTCGTTGCCGTCGTAATAGCAGCTGTTGCTGCCGGTGCCTATAATGCATGCCACGCCAGGTTCGCGTTGGCACAGCGACCGAGCCGCTGCGAGCAGGTCGGTGTTTACCTCAATGGTTTTCGCGGTGTCGATATTGCGTTTGAGCGCGTTTATCACCTGATTTTTAATTTCATCATTGATAATTCCGGCTCCGTAATAGTAGATCTCGTCCACGCGGTAGCCTTGTAGATTGGGCATGAGTTCGGTCTTGATGCACTCAGCCATTTCGTCTTCGGTCATGAGTAACGCATTCATGCCGGTGGTGAAAATCTGAGCCATCTTCTCGCCTGCGTTGAGCAGGCACCATTGGATCTTGGTCGATCCACAGTCAGCAATTAAAATCATAGTTTGGAATTATTTTGTTGTTTGTATTTTATATCTTGATGTAAATTTTCTTCTTGTATAGGCTGTATCCCAGCAACCAGCATATCAACACGAATGTGATGGCATACAGGAGCGAAGCCGCTTTGGCCGATGTTGTCACGGCTTTGCAGCCGTCGAAAAGCAACTTGTGAGGTGTGTAGGTGTCGCCCTTGGAACTGCTCATTTCCAAGGCTTTGTTGTAGGCCTCGGTAGCTTTGTCTGCGTTCTCGTCATTGATAGGCTCACATGTTTTAAGTCCCGTTGAGAGCAGGTCGTCCGGCACACTGAACACCTCGGTCAGGCCGCCTTCTTTGCCTTGCCCCATATTCAGGGCCATAATGGCGCGTTCCGAGCCGCCTTTGGCCGCTTCGGCGTAGTATTCACGAGCCTTGTCGTGGTCGGGTTTGAGACCCAACAGCCCGTAATCGTAGGCCAGAGCTACATTGAGCACGGCGGGCGTGAAGGCCGAGTCGGCCAGCTCTTGCATAGCCGCCAGCGCTGCCTTGTTGTTGCCCTGTTTCATCTTGATTACTGCCAGGTTGAACTTCGCATTGTCAAGGCCTTTGGCGGCAGCCTGCTCAAAGAGGTTGACAGCCTTGGTGGTGTCGGCGTCCACATCCTTGCCGCTGCAATAGGCCACGGCGAGATTGTTCATGGCTTCTGGCATGCTGTCGTTGGCCGCCTGGGTGTATAATTTAAGAGCCTGCTTCTTGTCGGCGGCACGGTAGTCCGACGAATGGCCGAACCACACTGCGCCGAAACTGATGGCCAGCACAGTACCCACAAGGTAGCAGAACAGAGGGTTGATGCCGAACGACTGGAAGAAACGGCACCAACGGTCGCGACCTTTGATGTCGATTATATAGACCAGCAGAGCCAGGATGCACGAGGCCATGCCTGTGGTGATGAGCACATAGGTCGACGTCCACGCCTTCTTGCCGCAAGGAATGCCGTATTGCAGCAGCCAACCAGCGAGTAGCAGCGAGATGCCCAGGATGGCCACGCGTTTCACGCGCTCGTTGTTGTCGCGGTGCTCGGTGAGCAGTTTGCCCACCATAAACCCGATGAGAACGTGGGCTATACAAGGCAATGTGCTGAGCAAGCCTTCCGGGTCGAGGGCAATGCTCATGCCGTAAGCGCCCTCATGATAGATATGGGAGTCGCCAAAAAGGGCGAGGTCCACGCGCGAGAGGATGTTGGCCGTCGAGAATTCGTAGCCGTTTCCCAGGCCGAGAATCACGGCGTAGGCCACCAAAATCAGCCCTATAATCCACGGAATGAATTTCTGCTTGAAGAATATTGCAATGAGCGAGCCAAAGAAATACACCAGCGCCAATCGCTGGAAAACGCCCAGAATGCGCAGATTTTCAAACCAATGGAACTCATAGCCCGGAACGAAAATAAGACGAAGCGCTCGGCCGAACCAGGCAACCAGCCAGGCGATGAAAAAGAGCACCAAGGCGCGGCGGGTGATTTTCCACAAGAGTTTTCCTGAGGGCTTGAACTCGAATTTGCGCAGTGAGAAAAACATCGACACGCCCATCACAAACACGAAAAACGGGAACACCAAATCGGTGGGCGTCAGGCCCATCCATTCTGCGTGCTCCAAAGGCGCGTAGATGCTCTCCCATGTGCCCGGGTTATTGACCAGCAGCATTCCTGCTATGGTGATTCCCCGTAGTATGTCGACTGCCAAAAGTCGTTTGTTCATATTGTCTTAATTATATGATTGATATGTTGTTATCCTATAATAAGTGCGTAAAGCGCGCTCACGTCGCCCACGTTAACACTGCCGTCGCCGTTGAGGTCGTATTTGCTGTCGGTGGAGCCGGCGAGGATCGCCTTGTAAAGCGCGCTCACGTCGCCCACGTTCACGTTGCCGTCGCCGTTGAGGTCGCCGCGGGTGCCGCCGCTGGGCAGGATTTCAATTTCGCCGTAGTAAATCTGGTTGTTGACCCAGAAACACCCGGCATCAAATACTCCACCGGCTGGTTTCGACAGATAGCAGTCCTTCAGTATCAGAGTGCGTCCGATGTCGAAGCTGACATTCCCGCTACAATACAGTGTGGCGTTGTCGACCGTGAGATTCTCCTCGTAGTCGTCGGAGAAGGGCGTGGCGTTGACGGTGCAGTTCTTGATGGTGAACATCACGCTGTCGGTCTGCTGGTGGGTGTTGAGGAACATGTTTTCGCCGTAGCCGCCTTTTCCTCCGGTTGCGGTGAGCGAGCCTCCGCCGGTGATAACCACATCGGAGCTTTCCTCGAAGATAATGCCGGTATAGTAGTTCGAGGTGCTTGTCTGCGTGAAGGTGTTGTCGCCCACGAGGTTCACCGTCAGCCTTGGAATGTTGGCCTGCAGTGCGGTCGATGTTGTCTCGATCCTGACGTTGTTGAGGTTGAGCACGTTGGTCTGCGGGTTGTAGGACACCGTGCCGCTCTTGATATAGTTGGATGTAATGTTGTCGGCATTGGAGGGCTTGACGCGCGTCGACGCCACTTGCAGCGGGTAGCACAGTGCATCGGCGTTGACAATGGTGCTTTGTGTGTTCTTGCCGGTGTCACGCAGGTATCCGCTGCCGAATGCGACATTGAAGTCGCTGTAGTAGCGGAAGAAGTCCTCGTTGTCGGGGCGGTAGTAGTAATAGTAGCTGTCGTCCTCAAGCGTGACGCTCGTGCCGGTGGCGTATGGATTGCCCACCAGCTTGTTGCCGCTGATGACCGAGGGAGTGGAGGTGGGCACGCCCATGCGGTACACGCGGTTTGGCTCGATGCCGGTGACGAGCACGGCGTCGCCGGCTCGCAGTGCGCTGCCCGCTGTGATTTCAGTTGTCTTGAACTCCCCGCCGAGCCAGCTCTTGTACCCGGTCACGGCATAGAAGCGGAGTTGTCCGTCGCTCTCGGCGGCGGTGGGCAGGACGCAGTGTTGAGCGTTTGTAATTTTGTCGGGCATCGACAGGATGGCCGAGGTCCTGCTGCTCACGAAAAACGGCAGAATCCGGCTTGAGGCCCACGACGGCTCGCTCCAAGCCTGGGTGGCGTTGCGCCTGGAGGCCACGTAGGGATGTGCCACGTAACAGCGGAAGCTGTCCTTCTTATTCTGTCCACCGAAGGCGTTGTTGCCCATGGTCGAGCCGAAGACAATCAGTTCGGTCAGGTTGGGGCAGTTGTATAACGCGTAGTTTCCCAAAGCGCAGGAATAGACGGGATGGTAGAGATTGAGAGAGCCCGTCAGGTCCGCTCCGAAGAAAGCGTAATTGCCTATTCGCTGCAGATATTTGTCGAAGGTGAATGAGGCCAATTGGTTGCAGAGGTAGAACGCAGAGTCACCTATGCTGGTCACGTTCGTCAGGTTGCATATGGTTAGTTCTGTGCAGTTTTCGAACGCATGGCGCGGCACGGTGGTGATACGCCCGGGCAGTGTAAAAGAAGTGAGTTTGGTGCTGCCGGCACAGCAACTGTCGCCCAGCGCTGTGACATCATATTCCTGGCCGCGGTAGGTTACGGTTTCAGGGACCAGCGTGGCGCGCCTCGATTGCCCGCAGTAAACCATTGTGACTTCGCCGTGGGTGCTCGCGGTGGCCGCTTTGGTAACGATAAATCCACCTACTTGTCCCGCGTAGTCAGAATAAATATCGGCGGCGCCGGGGGAGATGTACCTGAAATTTTTCCATATAGGTGCATTGGCGTAGTAGACCCATGCCGATACCGGAACGCTGAGAGACATTCTGTTAACTCCGGAAAAGACGTCGTTTTCGAGGGTGGGAGGGGTGGTTGACGCCACTTTGAAATTGGTTGCTGTCATATTCCGGAAAGCGTATTCGCCGATACTGGTCACGGTGCTGGGGATGGCCAGTGAACTGATTTTTTTCACGTTCTGAAAAGCGAAGGAGCCGATCGATGTTATGCCGTAAGGAATATCCACAATACAAAAGTCCGGCTCGTTGAAACCGTTGTTGGCGCAAGCGGAGCCGCCGATACGTGTACATGAGAGCGGCAGTTTAAGGAACCATTTGCCTACAGGTTTCGCCACCGGGATGCGTATGAGGGTTGTCTGGCTCTTGTTCATCAGTAACCCGTCGACAGCGCTGTATAACTGATTGCCGTCGTCGACCTTGAACTCCGTAAAGTTGGGACAGTCGTCGCAGGCGTCGAGCATGAAGCCACCACTGCTTATCGTGGAGGGCAGCGTCAGCGAGCTGATTGCCGTGCCGGCGAAGGCCCGCGAGTTAATAAGGTTGACGCCCTCCAGAGTGATGGTGGAAAGTGAGGAGCAGCCCTCGAAAGCATAGAGTCCGACTGTGTCGCACTCGAGACTCACTTCGGTTAGTGCGGTGCAATTCTTGAACGCTCCCGAGCCGAGTTTCTTCACGCTGGAATAGACGGCCGCTGACGTCACATGGGTGTTGCCGGCGAATGCGTTGTCACCAATTTCCCTGACAAAGTATCTCGTGCCATTGTAGCTTATCATTGAGGGAACGGCGATCGTGGTGAGGTTTTTCGCCTCACCAGCCGCACTCAGTCCGGTGCAAGTCAGCCGGTTGCTGCTGGTGTTGAGCGAGAACTTAAAGTCGTCGAACTCAAACGTCACCACGCCAGCCCAACCGGTGGCGGCTGCGATAGTCAGCGTTAAGATGATGAACAGTTTTTTCATAATAGTATTGTTTTTAAGTTATTGCCCCAAAATCAACTTATACAAAGCGCTGACGTCGCCCACGTTCACGTTGCCGTCGTCGTTGATGTCGTATTTGCTGTCGGTGGAGCCGGCGAGGATCGCCTTGTAAAGCGCGCTCACGTCGCCCACATTCACGTTGCCGTCGCCGTTGAGGTCGCCCTTGACGCCTGCGTCAAAACTATCTACGAGGTCGACGTAATACACGCTGTTGAATGTGCTGTAGGGCAGCTTCAAGTAAGCGAGTCCGCGGCGCACGTTCAGGTTGCGGTAAAAGCGTGTGGGTTTGCTGTCACCGGCATACCAGCCATAATAGGCGGCGTCGGTCTCGTCACCGGTGAATACAACCCTTGTGGCGGCGCCTTCAAGCAGGTTGCTGTTGTCATAACTCGATTCCGACACTGTATTCAGCAGATATCGCTTGTTGGGCGTGCCCGAAAGGAGAAATCCTTTCTGATAGTTGCCGGGAACGGTGCCGAGGGAGTTCTTCTTCAGGAGAAGTTCGGCTTCGTCGCCGCTGATTTTGTAGTAGGGCGTGCCGGCCGACGGAGTCGGGTAGTAAGCCGTGAGTCCCGAAGGCAACTGCGCCGGAAGAAGCGATGAGAAGGTCTGATAGCCGTCGTAGTCAGGATTGAGAACCACCCATTGGTTCAAGTATTTACTGGGTGTCGAACTCCAATTGGCCACCGAGTCGACCCAGTTCTGTGTCTTCAGCCAGCTGACGTACACCTTCAGATTGGCGTTCGGATTGGTGACTCCGTAGGCATTGGTGTAGACTCTCGTGGTCTGTGAAGTCTCGATAACGAGTTTCTTGAGATTCGGGCAGTTGTCGAAGGCTTCTCTCTGAATCACCGTGGCCGACTCCGGAACGTTGAACTCTTCGATGGCTGTGCCCCAGAACGCGCGGTAGCCCATCGTGGTCGGCTCAAAGCCGTTGGCGTAGGTCACTTTCTTCAGTTTGCTGCAGTTCTCGAATGCCCATCGCGGGAGGGTTTTGCATGCTGAGGGAATGACAAGTTCTGTTACATCTGTGTTGCCTGCGAAAACGCTATCGCTCAAGGCGGTGACACGGTATGTCAGACCGTTTTTGTTGTCAGTGATTTCGTACGGAATCGTCGTGACGTAGCTGCTGGTGGAATTCTTGGTATATACCATCTTCACTTCTCCGGGCTCACTTGTGCTCGCGGCTTTGGTGACAATGAAGTTTCCTCCGTTGAGGTAGCCCACTTTGGTCTTCAAGTCGCGGCCGTCGCTCTCAAATTCTTTGAATTTCTTCCAATAATTGGCGGTGGCATATTTGTTGGTCGACCCTACGGGCACGCTCAGACCGTACATTCCCGTACATCCGTTGAAGATGTCGCTCGACAGTGCTGGCGGATTGCTGTGCCCGGTGGATAAGTAGTTCAGTTTGGCATTGTAGAAAATGTTGGTGCCGATTGATGTTACCGAACTCGGAAGTATCAGCGCACCGATTTTGGATCCCTCGAATGCGTAGTTGGAAATAGTGGTGACGGTGGGCGGTATTTCTACCAAGGCGTTGGTCGCCACGTTGTCGGAACACACGTTATGCGCGCAAGCTCCGGTAGAGATGCGGGTGAATGTTACAGGCATGTCCTTGTTGAACCATTGAGCCGGGTCACGGCCCACGGGAACGCGGATAAGGTCGTTGCCGTCACGGTCGAACAGAAGCCCGTTGGCCACGCTGAAGTAAAGGTTGGCCCCGTTCAGTTTGAATTCAGTGAAAAATCGGCAGTCGTCGCACGCGTCGACAACGAAGTTGTAACGGCTGGTAATCGACGGCGGTATGGTGAATTCGGTGATGTTGGTACCCGCAAAGGCGCGGCTGCCTATGCGTTTCACTCGTTCAGAGTAACCGAAGTTTATCGTCGTTAATCGGGAGCAGCCCTCAAATGCTTTGTTCTCTATGGTGTCGCAACCCACCTCCACTTGCACTATGTTGGTGCAGTTGGCGAACGCTGCCTTGCCTATTTTTTCGCCCCACACTTTCACCTGCTTGATTTGTGTATAGCCGTAGTAGGCGCTGTCGGCAACCACATTGGGCCTCACGTGCCATAGGTAGGTGTCAACATCTTCCGACGCAAGGTTGATCGTTTCGCTCAGGGTGGTGGGGTAGGGGTTTCTTACAACCATCACTGCCATGTCGCGCCAACCGTTGTAATCGCGTTGGCCGGTGCGTTGATTTCCGGTGACAATGTACCACGACCCGTCATTAAGTATGAAGTCGCCCATGTCGACGGCGCTCATCTTCTTGAACCCCAGACCGCTCCAGCCGCTGTTGGCCTTGTATTTGGCAAGGACACCGGGCGAGCTGGATACTCGTAGTGTTACGTTGGGCAGTGTCACACCGCTTGTGATAGTCTGTACTGTCGGTGGAGTGACTGTTTTCACTGTCAGTTTCGTGAGATTCGGACATGAACGGAAGGCGTTGTTGTAGATGGTTTTAACGCCGCCAGGAAGTGTGACGGTCTCAAGGTTGCTGCACGAGACAAATGCCGATTTGATGGTGGTGATACCGGGAGGTACAACAACCACCTTCACATAAGCGTTGTTGGAAATCGCGTTGTCGTCAAGCACGTTGACGAAGTACCAGGTGTCGCTATATTTCGCGAACGCCGGAACATGGATTGTGTCTTGATGTAATGCTAGACCTGCGGTGGTCATGCCGGTGCATGAGACGATTTTGCCCTCGGAGTCGAATTTGAACTTGAAGTTGCCGTACTCGAAGGCGACGTTGGCCTGAGCGGCTGCCATTAGCGCCACGAAAGCCATTGTGAATAATATAGCCGTTTTTTTCATGTTAGATATGTCGTTTTTTGTTATATATTCAGTGTCTTGGTGTTCTCATTTCCACCGGCATTCTCATCGCTCTTGACGGCGTTGGAATGACGAAATGTTGGTCGTTTCAGGCCGACGGAACAACGGCGGTTGACCGTCGGCCTGAACGGTGATACATCACTTCTTGTTCAATGCGATGCGGGCTTGCAATTCCCAGGTGCGGATGCGGTCCTTGTACAGGTTGTTGCGGTTCATCTTCTCCACATCGAGCGAGGCGTCGCTGTTGTCGTCCCAGCGGCGGCACAGATACACCGGCTCATACACGCGGCCTATCTGGTAGGTGCGGGAGATGTTCAACCCTAAAGCGTAGTCCTCGCCGTAGCTGGTGTTCGGAATCTTCACGTCGCGGAGCACTGGTGTGTAGAATGCGCGGGGCGCACCCAGACCATTGATGCGCAAGGCGTTGTTGCGGCCGTTCTCGGGCGTCCATTCCTTGTGGTCAATCACGCCGGGAGGTATCGGGTTGCAGTCGATATCGGTCATCAGGTAGGTGCCAACCACCATCGCCACGTTCTGCTCGTAGAAGGCGTTGACCATCGTCTGAAGCGTGTTCTCGTCTTTGTACATGTCGTCGCTATCGAGTTGGACGATGAATTTGCCGGCTTTCGGATGATGGGCCGCATGGTTCCAGTAGCCGCCTATGCCCATGTCGTAGTAGTCGGCGATGATGTGGATAAGACGAGGGTCGTCATACTCCGCGATTGCCTCGCGGGTGCCGTCGGTCGAGAAGTTGTCCACTACCATGAGGTTGAACTTGAACGTGGTCTTCTGGCGGAGCACGCTGTCGATGGCGTCGCGGATGGTGCGGATGCGGTTGCGGACGGGTATCATTACTGTGGCTTCCACTTCAAAGTTGTCGTCTCCAAACTCGATATGCTTGAAATTGGGCACTTCTTTGCCGTCTACGACCTTCACCGGAGGCAGATAGCCGCCAATCTCTTTCAGATGCTCGGTACAGGCGGCTTCCATTTCAATCTGGCGGCCGCGGTTACGCGGGTCTACATAGTCGAAAATCTTCTCACCGCTCTTGCGGGTGTCCAGCTCCACGTCGCTGTAGAGGAACTCGTTGATATGGGTGATGGAGGCAAACTGCGACAGCTTCAGGCGGAGGTCGTACATGCCGGCATGCTCATATTCGGCTGTCATCTTCTCGGCAGCCTTCTTCAAGCATTCACCGCAGAACACCAGCACGCTGCCGAAGTCGAAGTCGTCGCGAAGCGCACCAAACTGGTAATCAATCACCGGAGCTTTGTCGGCTCCTTTGTCGGTCACGTTGTAGTGGTCGGCGTATACCATGCCGCTGCAGCTGTCCTCTAGAATCTTAACGAAGCGCTCGATGGCGAATGGGGCGAACTTCAGCGTTACGTGCTTTGTATAGAGCAGTGCCACCGGTGCCTGCACATGGCCGGCAATCACTTTCATCGTTGCCGTCGACTGCAGGTTGTCGACTTTTAAGATATAGCAACCGTCAACCTCGCCCTGGGCCTCGGGGGTCGCAAGAAGGAAGATGTTGTTGATCAATTCGTTTTCTTTCAGGTTGTCGATGGTGGCCTGAACTTGTTCTGCATTCACAAAAGGAATAAAGCAATCAATTTTTTTCATTGTGTCTGTTGTTATGATATGTTTGTTGTTTACTGTTTGAAGAAATTGAGGGCCGATCCGATAATCTCGTCGCGCTGCGAGGCGTCGGTGACGGTCTCGATGGGGAACCCAAGGACTACCGTGCGGTAGCTGCCGGCGTTCACTGCCACTCCGGCTGGGATGTTGTTCTCGCTGTAGCGGGCGATGGTCGCGCCGCGAGAGTCGCTCGCCTTGATGCCGTCAGGGCTCTCGGCGGCATAGACTTCGGTGTTGAGCTTTGAGGCGAAGGTCCATTGATGGCCGTCGGCGATGGCTTTGTGACGGCTCTGGACGGTGTACACCTTGCCTTGTCCCGAGGCCTGGTCGGTAAGGAATTCGTAGCCAAGCACTTCTTTGGCGAATGAGACGGCGTTCTGGTCCACTTTGCCGTTGTCCCAGATATCGGTGCCTACATAGGCGCCCGAGAGTAGAATGTTGCCGCCACGGTGGGCAAACGAGCTGAGGGCGCTGATCAATCCCGGGGTGAATATCTTGTATTTGTTGGGTACTGCGCCGCGACCCACTTGTGTCTCTTTCTGCTTGCCGGCGATAAGGTCGACGGCATCGTAACCTACGAGCTGGAGCTCGCTCTTGTCGACTGCCAGTGCGCTCGACGACACAAACGAGTAGCCGGCCTTGAGAATCGACGCACCGTGGATCGCAGGGTAGTCGAAGGTGTTGCCCGCAATGACGGTCGTCTCGTAACCGCTGCGGCTCGCGCCGAAACCGCCAGCGTCGTCGTCGCGCCACGGTTGGTCGCGGCGGAACTCAAACTGAGAGCCCAGGAAGTTGTACTGCTTGATGTAGGGCACGCCATGGTCTTTCTCATCGGCGAAGCCGGCGAGTTTGCCGCAGTCAAACCAGTCAGGGGCGCTCACGCGCGTGAAGTCGTTGATTACCATCACCATGCCTTTGCTGTTCTTGGCAACGCCAAGCGACAGGGTCTCGCTCGGGAAACTGCGACCGCCGTCGTTCATCGCAACAATCTTGTAGCTGTGGATCTCGTGGTCGTCGATATGGGTGGCATACATCTCGTCGTCGGTGATGGCAATCTCCTGGAAGCCGCCGTCGAGGCCCTTGCGCTCCATTACAATGTATTTAGTGGGCATTGCGCCGCCGTCGCTCAACTCGTCGCGCGTGGGCTTCCATGAGAGCATGAAATAGTTGTCGCTCACCTTCTCTATCGAGAACGATTTTACAGGAAGCGGTTGTACAGTATAGTCGCGGCCGTCACGGGTGGCGATGAATTTCAAGATGCCCTTGTAGATGGCGCGGCTCACGGTGAAACGGAACGACGGTTCAAGACCGTATTTCATGTCGGCGAAATTCTGATGCGATAGCAGCTCGAGAAGTATAGCGGGCACCTCGGGAACTCGCGCCTCGTAGTACGATTTGTCCCACATGCCCCTACGCGTCCAGTTGGGCTCGTATTTGGCGCGTACGTCATTTACAATCTGTGTCACAATCATATTGGTCAGGTTGCGAGACATCTCGCGCGGAGTGCCGTCTTCCATGCGGCCGAAGTTCTGACCGTTCTTCTTTGTGCAGTAGATGCCAAGTGTGCCTATGATGTCGTCGTTCATCGTTGTGCCAGCGTCGCTGTGGAAGGCCATCGACATGTCTACGGGCAGACGAAGGCCCGGCTTGCCGGGGAGTACCGATGAACCGCCGGCAAGGTAGTTCACCCATTCGCCGCGGCAACGGTAGTCGTCGGTGTAGTCGTTGATGCCGTTCGAGGTGCTGTAAACCTCATGGGGGAATCCCGACCACTGCAGGAAATAGCGGGCGCCTTCCACGTAGCGGGGACGGTTGCTCGGGGTGTATTTGTAGTCGATGCCTTCTTCGCCCAGGTAGGCTGTATTCTCCTGCTCGGCGGCAAGGCGCTTGTTCTCTTCGGTGGGGAGTGCCGGACGGCGTACGATGTTGCCCATGCCGCCGCCCACCTTGATGGCGTCGGCGGTGACTACGCCTTCGCCTTTCTCCGAGTAGTTGCTCAGCGTCACTACGTTATGGTTCTCGCCTTTGGCAAGGCGGAAATGGCCGAGGTACACCCATACTCCGCCGCCCATCGTCTGGTCGATGGTCATACGGCGCTCGCCGTCCAGTGTTTTGATGATGTACAGCGCGTCTTTGCTGCTGTTCTCCACGCTGCGGTAACTCACGTAGATGGCGTAGTCGCCAGTGGCGGGTACGTCCACATCCCACTGTGCCAGCGATGCCTTGTGCTCGTTGTTGCACACCTTGACATGACGGTAACTGCCGTCTTCAAACGGGTTCTCGAAGTCCTTGTATTCTTTCTGCTTGTAGGCGAAGCCTTTGGCGTTGCCCGACGATTTCCACGACTCTTTTCCGTTATGCTCGTGATAGCCGTTTTGCGCGAGATGACCGTCGTTGTCGACTATCATCTCTACGTTCTGGGTGTCGCGCTCGCGGGGATCCCACACATACGCGCCGGCGTTCTCCAGCATCGGGTTGAGGAACGGCATGACGTAGCTTTGTGTGTACAGGTCCTCCACCGTCTGCATGACGCGGGCGCGCTGCCATTCCCAACGGTTGAGTTTCGGCTCGAAATACCAGCCGTGGCTCTGCCACATTGCTATGATGTTGCCATCCAAGCCTTTACTGTAGTGGCGGTTGGGGTCAAGGTCTCGCACAAACGGGTCGTGACGCTTGCGGTAACTGGTCTCGAAACCGGCGAAATATTGTTCGATGTCGTTACCGGCTATGGTCAGGCGAACGGGGTTGTTCGCGTATCCTTCTCCAAGCGTCGTGGTGATGTCGCTGCGTAGCTTGTCAACGCTTTCCTGGGTGAACGGTACGTCACCGTAATTCTCACTCATATCCACAACAACAGTGTCGCCAGCCATCTCGAGCTTAGTCACTTTGATGTTGCCGATAGCCATCTTGGCTGGTACGGTCCCGCGCACCAATTCTTGTACCTGACTAAGCTGACTTTCGCTGAAAATCAGCGTGTTGGTCTCGTCGTCGGCCCATGCGCTGAAACATGTGAAAAGCGCAGCTGCCATGACTGTAATTAAAAGTCGTTTCATGTTGATATCTTTCTTTTTATTGTCTTTGTCTTTGATGTGCATAGTGTATCACGTTACAAAATTATACATAATATTTGACTTAAATGCAATAATACTCAAAGTTTTTTGCGAATTAAACATTTTTTATGAATCAACAACAAGTTTTTAACAAATCACACCCCACACCCCATTCCCCACCTTATAATATATTATATAAAACCCTTCCCCCAAAATTGCTATTTCCCAACCCCGCCCCAAATTGTAAAATGCAAGATGCAAAATGTAACACACAACCCACACCAACCAAAACCATGATCACACGCCCCCAACCACCGACCCAACAAAGAGTCAACTGTGCTGCAACACTGTTGCAGCCCCAACCACTGTCCCAACATAGTCACGAACATAGTCACAACAAGTGTC
>JBGUHM010000068.1:0-58750 GCA_045112115.1 Sodaliphilus sp.
GGTTTAACAAAACGATTCTCCAGATTTGGTAAAATCCCCCGAAAATTGTGTAACAGCAGTTTCGGGGGATTGTCGTACCTTTGCACCATCAAACTCAAATAAACAATAAAAACAATGGATTTCAGAATGCAAGACCGCATGGAGTTGAAGGCATTAGTAGACTTCTACGCAACCGAGAGTGACAAGAACAACCAGGACTGCTACGTGGAGATTTTCCGTCCGGACATCAAGCTCGACGTGTATTTCGGTGACAAGCTGGGTATGCAGGCCCGTGACGTGCAGGACATGATTCGCCAGTACAAGGCATTCGGTGCCGCCAAGGTGTCGTTCCACATGAACGGACAGCAGAACGTGGTCTTCGTGGACGAGACTCACGCCACTGGAACTTGCTATGCCCTGGCAACATTGGTTACAGGACAGGATGGTAAGGACGTGCTGACTACCCACGCCGTACGTTACTACGACAAGTACGTGAAGATTGATGGCCGCTGGTGGATAGCCGAGCGTGAGCAGCATTTTGAATGGTCAACGAATCAGGTGCTTGGATAAGTTCTGATGAAAAGAATGATTCACATTGTGCTGATGCTTCTGTGTTTTGCAGTGGCATCGGCACAGGTGCATAAAAAGGGAATGACGATGAAATTGAAGATAGACGGTCAGGTGTTCCATGTCAACACAAATGATGATCCGCTTGTGAAGCAGATAGCAGTCATGTGTCCGTTGAGTCTGGAGTTCAGTCGTAGCGGCAATCATGAATACTACAGTCGCCTGCCAAGAAAGGTCGATGAGAGTAATAGCACAAAGGCAACAAAGGCACATGCCGGGGAACTGATGTACTTTGGAGGATGGAACTGCCTAACAAGTTGATTTTAATCGGGTTACAAATTTTACTGTGACTAGTATAATATGGTGTCAAAAAGACTCTTCTTTGAACGTGAAGAAAGGTGTCTGTTACGCAAACTATTTGTGTTCTATCATTCCGTGGGAGCGATGAGTAAAGCCGAAGAAGTGAACTTGTCGTTCGAGTCATTCCAGAAAATCGAAGAAACTGACTATGCACAGGTCAGATCGCAGTTGATACCCATGCTGCGCCGCAGCGAGCGTTTTGATTTTGAACTTGCCAAAAGAGAGGTGCTTCAATTTCTTGTCGACTTCTTAAGTTTTGATGCCGATGAGAACCAATTCGTACTCCATTTCAACAGGCGTGAGTATCGGCCGGATATCCTTTTTGGTGAGAGTGATATCACCGAGAGAGTGGCATCACATCCCATGGCCCTATGGAAATGCAGGCCTAAAGATTACTGAAAATAGAGATTAAAGAACAAAAAAGCGGGTGCTATCCTTACCATTTTGAGAGGAAGGTGGGGTCAGAATTCTGGGCGGTCGTAGATTTTGAAGTGTGCGTTTGAAGCGGCGATCTCTTTGAAATAGGATGATAGGAGAGGCCATAATTCTTTGTAAAACACTTTTACTTCGATGGGGCCGGTCTCGACGTCGGCTATTGTTCCGGCGGGGAAGAAAAAGATGATGCCGTTGCTTGTGAGCATGAACTCTTGCGGCAGGCTGGGCGTGTTGCGCAGTTTCAGTCCGTTGGCGTTAACGAGATGGTTGATTCGGTTGTTCACGTGTTTTAGAATCTCGTCTTTTTTGCTGAGGTCAAGCACCATGTCGATGGTGATGACCTGATGCCGCACGCGGTCGTAATGTGCCATTGCCATCTCGTGTTGAGCTTGGTATCCGTCGTATATGCTGCGTTCGATGCGGAATTCCACCAGTCGGTCACTGGCCACGTAGGGGTAAGCTCGGTAGTAGTGTTCCATGCCGCGACCTGCGACGGTGGTTGGCATCTTTCCTAACCGCTTAACATTGTGGACACCACCCACAAATTTCGGATGTGCGAGAGTGGAGTCAACCGCCTGTTGAATGTCGTTATACTGCTTACCGAACATCTTTCCGATGAGAGCCTCTTTGAGTTCGGCCATTCCTCTTTCGCCGTTAATTCTTACCGGCCAAATGGCCTTGATGCGTATTATGTCGGTATATTCACCTCCGCTGTAACTGGTGGCGCTGTAGTAGGCCGCCCCGTTATGCTTTTCGTCGTATTTGTCGTTGTTGGGGTGTGACACGTTTGGCACGGTGTCGGCCATTACTGCGTTGTCATCGTTGTCGAAAAACCTCGACCTGCCGTCGCTGTTGAAGTGCCCGGCCGCCCACCACGCCGCTGCCGCGAGGTCAAGCACGGCGAGAATCAGGATGGTGATATATAGCGAGCGTTTGGTCATTTCTCTTTGCGGGTTACATTTTCAACGTATTCTTTGACTCGGTTCATCAGCCACATGGGCGTTGAGGTGGCTCCGGTGATGCCTATGCGCTCTTTCCCTACGAGCCATTGCGGGTCGATGTCGTGTTCGTTGCTTATCAGGTGTGAGTCGGCGTTGGCACGTCGGCACTCGTCGAAGAGGATGCGTCCGTTGCTCGACTTGCTGCCGCTGACGAACAACACCAGTTGGTGCTGCTTGGCAAACTCGGCTATCTGCGGCAATCGTCCCGCGACGCGTCGGCAAATAGTGTCGTAACTCTGGAACGTCACACCTTCGCCCACGCGCTCACCTATTTTCTCGACGATGGCTTTGAAACCAGAAAGTGATTTGGTCGTCTGGCTGTAGAGCACAATGTCGCGAGAGAAGTCTATTTTGTCGATTTCGTCAGCGCTCTCGATTACCAGCGCCTCACCACCGGTCTGTCCTACAAGTCCGTTGACCTCGGCGTGTCCGCGTTTGCCGTAGATTACAATCTGTGGCCGGCGACCGTCGGCCGAAGGAGTGGCGTAGCTGCGTGCTATGCGCCGTTGGAGCTGTAGCACCACCGGGCATGTGGCGTCGATAATCTCGATGTTGTTTCGCTGGGCGGTCTCGTAGGTTGCCGGCGGCTCGCCGTGGGCGCGCAGCAGCACTTTCACGCCGCGCAGTTCGCGTAGCTGGTCATGAGTGATGGTGTGCAGCCCCTTGTCCTGCAGGCGTTCCACCTCGTTGCTGTTGTGCACGATATCGCCCAGGCAGTACAAACTGCCTGAGCGCTTCAGCTCTTCTTCGGCTTTTGAAATTGCCGTGGTAACACCGAAGCAGAATCCCGCCTGCGAGTCAATCTCGATTTTCATATTACCTTAATAATTGGCTTGCAAAGGTAAAAACAAATTCCGAAATTTCCAAACTTTAGTCTAAAACTGCTCTATAACGGTATAAAAATACAGGCCGAGGTGGTGTTCAAATTTTCCTCTGCGGGTGGCCATTTTGATGCCTAATCCAAAAAATCGGCATTTTTTTTGGATTATACGAAAAAATGCCGATTCATTTATATTCATTACTGGTGCTGGGCTATGATTTCCCGTGCTTTGGCGAGTAGCCACTCGTTCTGCTGGTCGATGGTCAAGTGGCTGTTGTCGAGCAGTAGCGCGTCATCGGCTTGGCGTAGCGGGCCCTCGGTGCGCGTGGTGTCGATGCGGTCGCGTTCCTGTACGTTGGCGAGCACTTCTTCAAACGTGGTTGTGGTATCGCCCTTGGCTTGCAGTTCGTCGAACCGTCGCTGAGCGCGTATCTCGGAGCTGGCGGTGACAAACACTTTCATCTCGGCGTCGGGGAAGACCACGGTGCCGATGTCGCGTCCGTCCATCACGAGTCCCTTGTCCACGCCCATAGCCTGCTGCTGTGCCACCATGGCATGCCTTACTACGGCTATTGCGGCGATGTTGCTCACCGCGCCAGACACCTCCATCGAGCGGATCTCCTTCTCCACCTCCACGCCGTCGAGGCAGGTGATGCTCCGTCCGCTTTCCGGGTCGACATTGAAAGTGATTTTGATTTCAGGCAGCGCGGCTTCGAGGCGTTCGATGTCGACCTTGCCTTCGCTGTCAATCATGTTGTGGCGCAGGGCGTAGAGGGTTACTGCGCGGTACATGGCGCCTGTGTCGACGTAGGCGTATCCGAGGTTCTTTGCCAAAGTGCGTGCCATCGTGCTCTTACCTGTTGACGAGAAGCCGTCGATGGCTATAGTGATTTTTCTTTCCATAGATGTATTTTGTTTTTTGTCGTTTTCTATCATATTGATAAAGCGCCGGGCGATTGTCGCGGCGTCGAAGCGCGACATTGTGTCGTGCAGCTGGCGGCGTGTGAGCGAGTCGGCGCTGTCGACGGCCCACTGCAGTCCGTCGGCAAGTTCTTCGACCGTGTTGCCTAAGAAGCCGTTGTGGCGGTGGTCCACGATGTCGGCTTGTCCGCCGCGCGCGGTTGACACAGCGCGGCATCCGCTGGCGATGCCTTCGATGAGCGTCGTTGGCAGATTTTCGTATCGTGCCGTCGAGAGCACCACGTGGGCGCTGCGGTATAGCGGCAGCGGGTCGTTGCAGTAGCCGATCCAAGTGTAAGGCAGCCGCAGCCGCCCCAGCAACGACTCGTCGTTGATTGCTCCGAAGAGCAGCAAGTGCAGGCGCTCGGCCAGTGCGGGCCGCTTGTCGGCGATGTGTTCAGTGAGCGCGATGAGCGTGTCGAGTCCCTTGATGGGGTCGTCGAGACGGTAGGCGCCGAGCGCCGCCACGGTTTTGTCGGACGGCACATCGTCGCGGCCGCGGTAATCGCAATCGAATTTGTCGAGGTTGATTGCGTTGGGAATCACCGAGATGCGGCAGTTGCGCATGAGTGCGCTGCGCCGGCATCCGTCGGCCACCCAGTTGCTCACGCCCACGAAATGGATGTCGCAGTTGTCGTAGAGCCGCTGCTTGCGTTCGATGGCGCGCCGGAGCATTCGCTCGCCGTGTCCGCCCATTTGCGGGCAGTCGTGGCATCCGTCGACAAATCGCTCGCACTCATGCGCGTAGTGGCACACGGCGGTGCAGTTCCACTGATCGTGCATCACCCAGTAGACGGGTTTGCCCAGCCGGCACAGCCGTTCCACACCATCGATGCTGAGCATGGCCTGGTTCACCCAAGCGAGGATGATTACAGAGGCCTGCTTCACCCAAGGGTGCTTTGTGAGGTCGAGTCCACAGGAGCCGTCGTCCACGAGAAACAGTCGCCGCCGGTTCCAACCGTTGTTGGCGAAAATATGCATCCGCTCGCGGTAGAAATTCCAGCGTTGCGTCCATTTGCCGGCAGCGACAGCCACGTTTTTGTCGCCCGTGTTGCTGTGCAGCACGAGCATACGCGCATCCTCGCCCTGCTCGCGCAAGGCATTCATCAGGCGATGGCTCACTATTGCCGCTCCGCCTATACTGTCGCTTCGGCAGATGATGAGTATCATCTTCAGAGAGGTGCGCAGGCGCGCTCCAGCCAGGCCAAGTCGTCGCCTTCAAGCCGTGGTGACAGACGCTCGAACACCATCCGATGGTATTCGTTGATTTGTTTCACCTCGAAGCGTGTGAGCAGGTCGAGGTCCATGAGACGGCGGTCGTAAGGCATGAGCGTGAGCGGCTCAAACTGTAGGAAATGTCCGAATTCGTTGTCAACGCCGGTGTCGACAGTGAGCACCAGGTTCTCGATGCGTATGCCGTAGAGGCCGGTGCGGTAGAGACCCGGCTCGTTACTGGTAATCATTCCCGTCTGCAGGGCTACGGGGTTGTGTTGCATGCGTATGCTTTGCGGCCCCTCGTGGCAGCATAGGAAGTGACCCACGCCGTGTCCTGTGCCGTGTCCGTAGTTCAGATGCCGGCTCCACATCGGCGTGCGTGCCAAGGCGTCGAGTTGGTCGCCGCGCGTTCCCTGTGGGAACACGGCACGTTGCAGAGCGAGATGCCCTTGCAGCACGATAGTGTAGTCGCGCCGCTCGTCGGCCGTGGGATTGCCCAGAGTGATGGTGCGTGTGATGTCGGTTGTGCCGTAGGGGTATTGTCCACCGGTGTCAACCAGCAGCAGGCCCTCGGGAGCGAGAGTGCTTGCGCTCTCGGGCGTGGCGGTATAGTGTACGATAGCGCCGTGCTCCTTGTATCCGGCAATCATGTCGAAACTTTCGTCGAGGTAGCTGTCGGCAGCGGCCTTACGCAGTTCGATGGCCTTGGTCTGGATGTCGACTTCGTTGATTGTCTGACCTGCAGCCAGCGATTTCTCAATCCAGTTGAACAGTCGGGCGAGTGCCACTCCGTCGTCCTCCATGGCGCGTTTGAAACCTTTGATTTGGGTCTCGTTCTTGATGGCCTTGAGTTCGATTATCGGGCATCGTGCATACACCTTCCCGCAGAGCAGCGACTGCGACAGAGCGTCGCTCACACTGTTGGGGTCGATCATCACGGTGTCGGAGTCGGGCCGACGCTCGAGGAATTTCATCACATCGTCGTAGTCGCGGATGCGTATGTTATTCTGTTTGAGGTATGACTTGACATCGCCGGTTAGTTTTTTGTCGTCGATGAAGAGTTCGCGGGTCGATTCGGTGATATAGGCGTAGGCGATGGTTACCGGAGTGCGCTCGATGTCGCGTCCGCGGATGTTGTACAGCCATGCAATGTCGTCGAGCGAGGCGATGAACAGACCGTCGGCACCGTGTTTTTCCACTTCTTCCATCACGCGCTTGACCTTGCTGTCGACACTCTCGCCGCAGAGCGAGATGTCATGCACCTCCACTGGTGTCATGGGACGCGGCGGACGGTCGGTCCACAGACGTTCGGCGACAAAGAAGTCGGTAGCCAGCAGGAAGCCCTGTTCGCTGCAGAATATCTCCAGCCGGTTGGCGTCGAGAGCCGAGAACAACCGTCCGTCGATGGCCACCTTTGCGTCGTCGTGCAGTTGCTCTGCCAGCCAGCGTTCGATGGTGGGGTCGGTTCCTTCACGCATCAGGCTGAAGCCGCTGTCTTTCAGTTCGATGTCGGCTTGCAAGAAATATCTCGAGTCGGTCCATAGGCAGGCCTTCTTTGCCGTCACTACGGCAGTGCCGTTGCTGCCGGTGAATCCGGTGAGCCATTCGCGGAATTTCCAGTGTTCGGCCACATATTCGCTGTGGTGTGGGTCGGTGCCTGGTATGATGGCGGCGTCGACGCCGAAGCGACTCATAATGTCGCGTAGTTGTTCAAGTCTTTCCATTTTATTTGTATCGTTTTTTTGGTTGAGAATCAATGTTAACTAATAGTTGCAGCCGGCCGGAATCCTCCCGACCGGCAGCCTATACCGGAGCGACAGGTATGCCGAGTGTTACCAGCGTACTCTTGGCGGTTGATTGTTATTGGTGTTGGGAATGTCGCGTTGTCCGGCACGGCGGTCGCTTGACCGGCCGTTGAACGACCGTGGGTCGACACCTTCTAAGCACCGTCCGCAGTAATACACATAGCGGCTGTCTTTGCCGTATCCGTCGCCTAGGTCCTGGAACGTCCTCGGGTCGGCGTTGCGTATGACCACACCTCGGTAGTACACATATCGGCTGTCGATAGAGTACCCCACACTTTGGTAGTAGCTGCCGCTGTTGGTGCCGCTGTGGTCGCGACGGTCGTAGCCGTAGTCGGTTCTCTGCCCGAGCCAGTCGCCGCAGGAGGCGAATGCTATTGCCATGAGCGCTATGAGCATTAAAGATAGTTTTTTCATCTCTTTTTAGGAAAATATTGTTTGTTGAGTGTGTAAACGTCTCAATGAGTTGACTCGCGAACAATCAGCCGGGTCTTAACCATGCGCTTGGCGGCACGGTCGAGCGGCAGATTGCCCTCCACCGTGTCGATGAGCACGCTCGCGGCTTCGAGTCCCACATCCATGCCTCGCTGCTCGACAGTGGTGAGCAACGGGTCGCATGCCACCGAGCGTGTGTCGTTGCCGAAACCGCATATCGACACGTCATCGGGCACATTCAGCCCCATGCGCTTGGCGCTGTGGAGAATGCCGATGGCGGTGTCGTCGTTCACTGTGAAGAAGGCGTCGGGGCGGTCGGGTTTGGACAGAATCTCAGGCGCTATGCGGCGTGCGTCTTCGCTGTTGTCGCAAATCACCGTCAGCGCAGGGTCGGGCTTCAGACCGTGCTTATATAGCGCGTCCTTGTATCCGTTGTAGCGGTTCTGCGAGATTTCCAGCGACATGGGCGCGCCGAAGAACGCCACACGGCGGCAACCGGTCTCCACGAGGTGGCTCACGGCGTTGAACGCTCCCTGATAGTCGTCGACCACGACGCGGCTGGCGTTGAGTGCCGGACAGATGCGGTCGTAGAACACCAGTGGGATGCCGTTCTCAACGAGTTTCTCGAAGTGTGAGTACTCGGTGGTGTCTTTGGCTTGCGACACGATGATGCCGCACACCTTGTTCTGCATGAAGCTTTGGCAGATCTCCTGCTCGCGCTCATACCGCTCGCCGCTCTGTGCCACCATGATACGGTAACCTCGCCTTGACGCCTCTTCCTCGATGCCGGTGAGAATCGACGAGAAGTAGTAATGCACAAACTCCGGGATAATAACGCCGATTACCTGCGACGGTTTTTTGCGAGAATGCCGCAGTTGCTCGGCTATTACGTTGGGGTAGTAGTTATGTTCACGGGCAAATTTCTGAATCATCTCGCGACGCTCCTTGCTTATGTTGTGGCTGTCCTTGAGCGCCCGCGACACCGTTGCCACGCTTACGCCCAGTTGCGCGGCAATGTCCTTCATCGTTAGTGCCTGATACTCTTCCATTTTAAGTTTATGTTATCTTTTAGTCATTTCTCTTAGAAGTTTGCAAATTTACACACATTATTCAGAAATGTGTATAAAAAAAGTCTTAAATAAACTTAATGCAATCGGTTGCAGGGCCGCTGCATCTCCAAAAAACAGATAGGCCATCAGTCTTTTATGTGGCCGTTTAATTGTTGTGTGAGATGACGAGCAAGGGGGCGACGGGTCAGCGGATGAGCAGGCGTGCCAGGCGGGCCGAGCCGCGGGCGCCGCGGGCGATGCGTCGGTAGAGCCAGGGCATTGACTGACGTGTGAGCCAGCGGTGGCTCAATGCCTCGAGCGCCTGCTGTCGCAGCGGCGCGGCGAGTTCGGGATGCCCCTCGCGATGGTAGATTGCTGCGAGGGTGAGCCGACGGAAGTCGACGATTCGCGACAGGCGCTCACGGTCATTGATGTCGCCGGCCTCGATTTCGGCCTGCATCTTGTCGAGCACGCTTTCCCAATAACCCTGGCGGGAGGAGAAGCCGGTGCCGGTAATCGACTCGGCGCCGCTGCTGTAGACGGTGACCGTGACATCACCGTCGAGCCATACAATCACAGGACGGCGTAACAGAAGCCGCAAGCCTAATTCATAGTCGTTCCAAGCCGGCAGCGATTCGTCCCATAGCGGAGCCTCGGCGAGCCAGTCACGGCGAGCAGCCCAGGCCTGTGTGGGTAGTGTGCTGTGCAGCAAGTGGTTGGCTATAATGTCTTTTGGGTGCACAGGCTTTACCTCGGCGCTGCCGTCGGGTGCCACCAACCTCCTAGGCCATGCAATCATCGTGGCCTCGGGGTGGCTCTCGGCTTCGGCCACCATGCGCTGCACATGGCTGGGCGACATGGTGTCGTCACTGTCGAAAAACATCAGCCAGTCACCGCTGGCCGAACGGAATCCGGTGTTGCGCGCCGCGCATGCTCCCGGTGTGGTTTCGCTCAGCAGCTTCACTTCCAAGTCGTTATGACTGTCGGCAAAAGCTTGCATTACCTCGGCTGAGTCGTCGGTGCTGTTGTTGTCGACGAGCACCACCTCCAGCGGGCGGTGAGTCTGTGACGCGACGCTATCCAAGGTGCGCGGCAGCACCTTGGCGCGGTTGAAAACGGGTATGACAATCGACACTTTCATTGGCTAACGGATATGCAAAATTAGCTGATTTTTTTCTAATGTGACGGTTTTTTGTCAAAAAAAACGCCAAATCGTTGACGGTTTTCAACAGAAATTATTAATTTTGCGGCTATAAAATAAAAAATACGTTTTATTAACTTCAATAATCATTTCAACATTATGAAGAAATATTTAGCTGAATTAGTTGGAACGTTCGTGCTTACGTTCCTCGGTTGCGGCGCTGCTGTAAGTCTGGGCTGCGACACCGCCCACATCGCCGGCACTCCGGCAGTTATCGGTACCGCAGTGGCCTTCGGCCTCGCCGTGGTAGCTATGGCCTACACTATCGGCGGCATCAGCGGATGCCACATCAACCCCGCCATCACATTGGGCTGCCTGTTGACCAAGCGCATCGGTGTTAAGGACGCTTGCATGTACATGATTTTCCAAGTGATTGGAGCAATCCTCGCGGCAGCTGTGTTGTGTGCTCTTGCCGGTTGCGACAGTGGCTTGGGTGCCAACGGACTGCAGAATCTTGAAGAGATTGGCAAGGGCGCTGTGACCTGGCAGACTGGTCTGCTGGCCGAGATTGTTCTCACCGCACTCTTCGTGCTGGTAGTGCTCGGCGCTACTCACAAGACCAACGGCGCCACCAGCGGTTTCGCTGGCTTGGCCATCGGTCTGTCGCTGATTCTCATCCACTTGGTGGGTATCCACTACACTGGTACCAGCGTCAACCCGGCCCGCTCGATTGGTCCGGCCATCTTTGCTTGTGGCGACGCCTTGAAGAACCTCTGGATCTTCATCGTTGGCCCGTTTGCAGGTGGTATCATCGCAGCTATTATCTGGAAAATTATCGAGCCGAAAGAAGCAACGGAGTAAATGAGATTCCGTAAAACCTACACTGCCGTGGCCGCCGCTCTCGTACTGATGGCGGCGGCTGCCGGTTGTGGCGGCCGTGACCACGGCGAGGCTGGAGCTCTCGATACCGAGGGCGCCCGCATCGAGGCTGAGCGTTGGGCCAAGGAATTGGTGAATACCTCGCGCAGCGACACCGCGGCGATGCAGCAGTGCATTCTCGAGGCAAAGGCCGCCCAGTCGCGCTTCCTGGTGGCTGGCGACGACGGCCGCAAGATGGCCGACGAGTTTGACAATGCCTACCGCGAGTATCTCGAGGCCCACGCGCCCGACCTGGCTCGCGAATTGTTCCATTAGTCACTCAAACAAATCACAACGATGAACAAAACGACAACACTTTTGCTGGCGGGAGCAGCCGCAGTGACTCTCTCGATGGGGGCCTGCTCCGGCGGTGTCGACAGCCAGCAGCTGAAAGAAACGGCCGACAGTCTGCAGACCGCAGGCATGCCCGACACCGCAGCCACAATGGGAGCGCGAGCGCTGCTCATGGACAAGGACGAGTTTGCCGAGGCTCAGGCACAAACGATTATCGATGGACTCGAAAACGGCTCGCTTAGCTATGAGGACGCCACGCGACAGATGAACGAGGTGTATGCCATCGCCATGCGCGTGGGACGTGAAGACTGCGCAAAGGCATTCCACGAGACCCTCGACCGACTCGCAGCCGACCTGCCTGTCGAGCGCCAGATGCAGGTGTACTGCCACGCAACCACACCGGCCGCACTTGGTGCCGCTCTCAAGGCCGAGAAAGCGAAAAAAGACGCCGACCAGTCGCTGATTGCCGACCAAATCGCCGCCGCCCGAAAAATTTACACCGGCAAGGACCTCGAAGCCTTCGACAATGCCCTCAAATGAATTTGTTATTATAGAGATTCTAGAAAATCTAGATTATCTAGAAAATAACCCCTTTTAACTATGGAAAAATACCTGTCGAAAATCAATAACGCCATCGAGCGGCTGCCGCTGCCCGACGAACCGCAGCGACTCTATGAACCCATCAGCTATACAATGGCCGGCGGCGGTAAACGCCTGCGGCCGGTGTTGACGCTGATGACGTGCGACGCCCTCGGCGGCAACCTCGACGAGGCGCTGCCCGTGGCCATAGGCATCGAGATGTTCCACAACTTCACCCTGCTGCACGACGATGTGATGGACCGCGCCGACGTGCGCCGCGGACGTCCCACGGTGCACCGCCGCTGGAACGACAACGTGGCTATCCTAAGCGGTGACGCGATGCTCACACTCGCCACTCAGCTTGTGGCGCAGGCGCCGCGGCGCTGCCTGCCGGAGGTGCTGGCGCTGTTCAACACCACGGCGATGGAGATTTACGAGGGTCAGCAGTGGGACATGGACTTCGAAAGCCGCGACGACGTCACCATCGATGAGTACATGAACATGATCAGACTCAAGACCTCGGTGCTGCTCGGCTGCGCATGCAAGGCGGGCGCCATAGTCGCCGGTGCCGACGATACTGTCGTCGACAAGTTTTATTCGATGGCGGTCGACCTGGGATTGGCGTTCCAGTTGCAGGACGACTATCTCGATGTGTGGGGCGACCCCGCAACCTTCGGCAAGGCCATCGGTGGCGACATTGAATGCGGGAAGAAGACTTTCCTGCTCATCCATGCTCTGGAGCGCGACGACGAAGTGCGCAACCTCATTGCCGGCAACAGTCCCGACAAGGTGGAGCGCGTACGTGCCGCTTATGAGCGTCTGGGTCTGAAAGAAATGATTATCGAGGCCATCGAGGACTACACTCGCCGCTGTCAAGCCACCCTTGGCGAACTTGGACTGGCGCCCGAGTGGCACGACAAGTTCAACTCGCTCACGCTGAAATTGGCCAGCCGACAGTCATGATCGACAGCCACAGCCACATCTACTGCGATTCCTTCGACACCGACCGCGACGAAGTGATTGCACGGGCGCGCCAGGCCGGCGTGACCCATATCGTCATGCCCAACGAGAACCTGGAAAGTGTGCCGCGACTCGTGGACTGCTGCCGGAGCTATCCGGGGTTCGTGTCGCTCACGTTGGGGCTGCATCCTGAGGATGTCGACCAGGATTGGGCCGAACGGCTCAAGGAGATGGAACAGCTTTTCGATAGTCTGGAACCGGCACCGGTGGCCGTGGGAGAAATAGGCATCGACCTCTATTGGGACAAAACGTGGCGCGAGCAGCAGATTGAGGCGCTCGACACCCAACTGCGATGGTGCAAACGCCGCAACCTGCCTTTCATCATCCACTGCCGCGAAGCACTCGCCGAAATCCTCTGGGTGATGGACAATTTTGGCGAACCGCTGCCCGAAGGTGTGTTCCACAGTTTCACCGGCACGCCGGCCGACGTGGAAAGCATTCGCTGCCGCGGCGACTTCTATTTCGGTGTGAACGGCATCGTCACTTTCAAGAAAAGCCAAGTGAAAGAAATCCTGCCGGTAGTGGGAGTCGACCGCCTGCTGCTTGAGACCGACTCGCCCTATCTCGCACCTGTGCCGCACCGCGGCAAACGCAACGAAAGCGCCTTCGTAGCCGATGTGGCCTCCTTTGTCGCAGCCGAACTTGCCATTCCCCTCGACGACCTCGTCGACCACACCGACGCCAACGCCCGTCGACTGTTCCGTTTGCCCTGAAGCCGGGTGCCACATTTTCCATCTTACATTTTCCATCTTACATTAATAATTCGTACCTTTGCAGGCGGAAAATGAAGATACTTGTTCTAAACGGCATACTGTGGACCGCCGAAGGTGGCGTGATTGAGCCGCGCGACTCGATTGCCGACTGCATGATCAGCACCTTCGCGCGCGGACTGGTGCACAACGGCCACCAGGTGACACTGGTGGCGGCCGAGCAGTACCGTCCACGAAAGAGCGAGGACCTCGGTTTCGATGTGGTGTATCTTCCCACACGTTGGCCGTCGCTGTTCAAGCCGGCCTATCTGCCGTGGATGCCGTCGCTCACGCGTTACCTGCGCCAACATCGCGATGAGATTGACCTCATTGTTTCGAGCGAGGCGTTCTCGCTGATGTCGTGGCAGGCCGCACGCGTGGCACCCGAGAAGCTGGTGGTGTGGCAGGAGATGTACATGCACCAGCGCAAATTCTTCACGCTGGCATCGCGATTGTGGCACAACCTGGTGGTGAGGTCCACCGTGAAGAAGGCATTGATGGTGCCTCGAAGTGATAAATCAGCCCAATTCATCGCGCAATATGCTCCCCGTGTGGCCGCCGAATGGGTCGACCACGGCGCCGATGCCGAGCGCTTCTACCCGGCTGACTCACACGACCGCTATTTCATCGTGGTGGCGCGTCTTGTGCCGGGCAAGCGTGTGGACCGCATCATCGACAAGTTCGCTCGTCTGCTTCAGAATCAGCGTTATGCCGACTACCGTCTTGAGCTTGCCGGCGACGGACCTGAGCGTGAGGCCCTTGAGCAACAGGCCGCACGGCTCGGCATCGCCGACCGCGTGAGTGTTCACGGCTATCTGCCTCACAACGAGATGGCCAGTTTGCTGCGGCGCGCCACCGCCATGCTGGTCGATACCGCCAAAGACCTCAATATGGTGTCGATTCCCGAAGCCATCGCAAGCGGAACACCCATTGTCACCAACTCGCTGCCTGCCAATTCGCCGTTCATCACACGCCACAATTTGGGCATAGTCGACGACAACTGGGACAGTGGCCAATTGGCCGACATAATCGAAAACTACGATCAATACCACAAGAACTGCGTAGCGCAGCGCGAACACTTCACCAACTACGGCACTACGCGCCTGCTCGTAGAACTCTTCGCTACCACACGATAGGCGTCTGGCCGTGACGCTTGAGATAGTCGTTGGCTAGCGAGAAATGGTGGTTGCCGAAGAAGCCGCGGTAGGCCGACAGAGGTGACGGATGCGCACTCGTGAGCACCAAGTGCCGGGACCGGTCGATAAATGCTCCCTTACGTTGCGCGTACGACCCCCACAGAATGAACACCAGATGCTCGCGCTCGAGAGCCAGGCGGGCAATCACAGCGTCGGTGAACTCCTCCCAGCCGCGGTTCTGATGCGAACCGGCACGGTGGGCAGCCACCGTGAGAGTGGCGTTGAGCAGCAGCACGCCCTGGCGCGCCCAGCGGCTCAGGTCGCCGTCGGCGGGCATCGGCGCACCGGTGTCATCGTGTACCTCTTTGAAAATATTGAGCAGCGACGGCGGCATTGCCACGCCCGGATTGACGCTGAAACACAGCCCGTTGGCCTGGCCGTCGCCGTGATACGGGTCCTGTCCGAGAATCACCACCTTTACTGCGTCGAACGGTGTGGCGTCGAACGCCGCAAAAATCTTTCGGCCCGGCGGGAACACCAGCCCTGAGGCATATTCACGGCGAACCCACTCGGTCAGGCGCACAAAATAATCTTTATCCCACTCGCCCGACAACGCCCGCTTCCAACTCTCGTCAATCCGTACATCCATATCATTCAATCGTTTATCACCACTTATGACACCTTTTGGCCCATAAAGAGTGAAACAAAAAACATTTTCAGATTTGCAAAAGTAGAAAAAAACCTCTAATTTTGCACCGCCAAATGGCAAAAAAATAAATATCCCGGACCCGTAGTTCAATGGATAGAATAAAGGATTCCGGTTCCTTCGATTGGGGTTCGACTCCCCACGGGTTCACACATTTTTAGACGTAACCTGCCGAATAATCGGCGGGTTACTTGTTTTTCAGGACCGGTTCTTTTACGATTTGTCTACCGAATTTCTAGACATCAGCGAAAAGCAAAACAATTCACCGACGAATTCCAGCTGGCGCAATGACAAAATCAGGTGTCGATAGACACATTTTTGCCCGATTCGGAACATAACAAGTCAACAAGAGCTGGTGCAAAAACCGGCTCTTGTCATATTCTTACACGTTAGAGTAATTATTGCGGTCAATGTTGTGGTGGCCGATGGCTTCCATGATATGGGGCTGCCCGACAGCGTGGCTCCGTACATTCTCAACGCCCAAAACGGTTGTTCATAAAATCCATTGGCACGGATTCAACGCTCCTGTCCTTGGTTTTCCAGTAGTGGACGAGCAGGGCGATGGCCCGCGTCATCAGCACATCGTCATGACAACCGCGCCGGGCGGAATACTGCTGCGAGCCGGGCCGCTGCTCGTAGGTCTCCATCTCGTCGACGGCGGTAAGGTCGCGCTCGATGTAGCGCCCTTCCCGCACATTGAATATCAGCGTGGTGATGGCCGCCGACTTGGTGTTCACGTTGGTGTGGAATCCGGGCTTGCTCTTTCCGGTGGCCAGCGGGCTGGAAATGTTTCGGTGGTAGATGTTGTTGTATGCGTTCGCTATTTCGTTAAGCAATGTGTCGCCCGTGACGCCCATCGTGCCGTGAGTCTCAAGCGTGTTGCTCTCGATTACCAGCAACGCACGCTGGTAGAGGTTCGCAATCTGCACCGCTTTCCACGCGAGGCGGTCGTGGTCGATGTGTCCTCGCCACTGCGCCACCACCTCGGGCATGCCCTGAGGCCCTTTGGTGTCGAACACGGCGATGACGCTGAAATCGCTGTCGTCGCTGCGGCCGCCCACATCAACAACCACCATGTAGCGGTCGCGCACCGACGGGTTGACATCTGCGGGCATGGTCCAGATTTTCAGCGGCCCGTGCTCGCCGCGGCTGAGCGTGCCGTGCTGAGCGCGCTCGCCAGCGGGTACAATCTCGCCCTGCCACTGCGGAGGCCGGCACTGCTCGCGCAGGCGGTCGAGTTTGTCGAGTTCAAACACGCAGTAGCCCGTGGTGGCGAAAGCCTCGATGTCGTTGCCGGGAAACTCGGCTTTCATCAGCGCATGGGAGGAGTATTCGCGGCGCTTGTTGTGATACCACTGTATCTGCTCGAGCGTGAGTCCATCGTCCCAAAGCGCGTGTTCGTAGTCGTCCATCGCGGTCCAAAGACTCACCGGGTCGTCGACGGGTTCGCTGTAAAGCGGAATCTCATGCCACGGCACAAACACAGCTTGGTAACCGCCGCCGCCCGATTTCGCCTCGAGCCACTGGTGGTGGAAGAACGAGCCCACGCCGTCGGCCGTGCTCTCGAGCACCACCACGGTGTCCTGCAACCGCGGCACCGTGCCGAGCACGGCTCGCATCACGTCGTCGGGCGAGTGCATCGCGCTGTCCTTCCAGAACGCCACTTCGCTCAGGTGGGCCAGTTTCATGTCGTAGCCGCGCACGGCATCCTCGCTCATCGCGCTGCCCATAACCACCAGCGACCCCGAGGGCTCGAGCCGACGGATGTTTACACTGCCCTCGAACGGCTCGAACGACGGCTTCTTCCCGTCGGGACACATCTCTTTGGGATAGTGGCGCAGCATACGGCTGTACATGGCCTTAATGGCCGCGGCTGTCTGGCGCAGATGGCCCACAATCACACTGTTCCAGTTGCGTCGCACCACCAGTTGCAACCATGCAAGATACATCTGCACAAGCGTCGAGCCTCCCCATTGGCGCGCCTTAAGCAGAATCACACGCACCGGCCGGCCCGATAACCGCATGCCCTCCATCACCGCCAGCAGCCGCCGTTGCGGTGCGTTCAGCACAAAGGACACCAGACGCGACGACTCTTTGTCGATGATTTTCACGCACCGTGCGGCCCAGAATTCAAAGTCGTGGCGGGCACGCGCCAGAGCGAACTCTTTGCTTTCGACCGCTTTGAGACCTACTTCGTCGATAAGACTCTGCGGCAGGTGAAGCGTTTTGTTGTTGATAGTCACGGCCTTGCGCACTCCCGTGCAACCCTCGCCCGTAATCGGGTCGTACGGCTCGTTCGCCACCGCGTTGCGGCGCCGGTTCTCCGCCAGCACCGCCTCAATTTCAGTATTGATGTGTTCTTTCATGGTCAAAACAAGTTTCATTAACTCGCCGACCAAGATATTTCCCCCCGCCCGCTCTCTCAATAGCAAAAACGCCACCAAGAGACTGAAAAGCGGACGTGTTCCCTGCCTTTGTTCATAAAAAACTTGCTAAAAAGTGCGCGCTCAAACTGGTCGAAAAGCGAAAAATGAAGAAAAAAGAACCGTCCCTTTTTCTTCACTTTTTCTTCACTTTTGAATCACTTTGACCCTATATTTGAAAAAAATGACCGATTGGAGTCGGGCCCAAATCGGTCGTTTTCAGGGATATCGATGTGATGTTCAGAGAGTTGACGAAATAGCTGGGCATGATTTCAACTGGTTGCTTCAATGAGTCTGCTAAATTGGTCGAAAAGCGAAAAATGAAGAAAAAAGAACCGTCCCTTTTTCTTCACTTTTTCTTCACTTTTGAATCACTTTGACCCTGATTTTGAAAAAAATGACCGATTGGAGTCGAGCCCAAATCGGTCGTTTTCAGGGATATCGATGTGATGTTCAGAGAGTTAGAAAAAGGCTTTGAGTACGTGGCTCAGGACGCTGTTTATCCAGTCGGGGTAGATCCAGAAGAAGATGACGATTAGGGCTATGCCCACGATGTCGCAGATGTTGACAAACTGGGTCGAGGGTTTTCTTCCGGACACCATTTCGTAGAGGGCGAAGATTATCGCTCCGCCATCGAGGGGATATACCGGCAGGATGTTAAGTATGGCCAAAAGCAACGACAGAAACGCCATCGACCAACAGAAATTATAACCGTTCCCGCTTTCCGGAACAACCGGCATCACAAAATAGTATACGACAACGAAAGTCAATATGTTCAGCAGCACACCGGCCGCCGAAATCACGAGCCGTTGCCAGGCTGGCTTGTCGTTGATATAAGGCGAAGCGGCACCCGATTTCGGTGGGTAATAGCCTTCGGGTCGCGACCTGAACACTGTCACACCGCCCAACGGCAGCAGACCTAAGCTCCATTTGATGTTACTCCACGAACCGCCGGGGTTCCATCTGGGCTTGTAAGACAGGAACGAGAGGAAAAACACTTTCATTTCCTTGATGCCGCATCCAAACGACAACCCGGCAATCACATGGCCGAGTTCGTGGATAATGACGACAATCGCCAGATACAGAATGAACGATAAGGACCAGCTATCCCTTATCAAAAAATAGGCAAGGATAGCCACCCCGATGACAAAATTCAACCAGTTGAAGGTGAGTCCGTCGCGCTGGCCTCCGCCCGATGAGGGAGCGCCCGAGTTATAATAATATGTATTGTTTTCGGCCATAACGTAAAAAATAACCCTGCAAAAGTACAACTATTTCCCGACAACGCCAAACCATCGGCACAGGATTCCACTAACTGCACCTCCAGCAAGCGATATTCTGCCGCAAACGCATTTTTTCACCCCGTTGCGGCAACTTTTCGGTTGGATATTTTGCCGCAAACGCATTTTTTCACCCCGTTGCGGCAACCAATTTTTAATCAGACATAATTCTACTTTGATTATTTTTAGTAACTTTGCGACCAAATTACTATAGAACGAAAACTATGATAAAAGATTTCAATTTTTACGCGCCGACACGAGTGGTGTTCGGACGCGACTCAGAGAAGAAAATTGGTGAACTCGTGGCTTCAAACGGAGCGCACAAGGTATTGATTCATTACGGCGGCGGCTCGGCCGAGCGTTCAGGTCTGCTCGGTGTGGTTAGAGAACAACTGCACGCAGCAGGCATCGCGTTCTGCGAACTCGGCGGCGTGGTGCCCAACCCGCTGCTGTCGAAAGTGCGCGAGGGCATCGACCTGTGCCGCCAAGAGGGTGTCGACTTCATCCTGGCCGTTGGAGGCGGCAGTGTGATTGACTCGTCGAAAGCCATAGGCTACGGCGTGCCCTACGACGGCGACGTATGGGACTTCTGGGCCGGCAAAGCCGTGCCTGCCGCGTGCCTGCCCATAGGCGTGGTGCTCACCATTCCCGCCGCCGGCTCGGAAATGTCGTCGAGCTGCGTCATCACTGCCGATGATGGCCTGCTCAAGCGCGGCATCAACAGCGACCTGTGCCGCTGCCGCTTCGCGGTGATGAACCCCGAGCGCACCTACACCCTGCCGCCGTATCAGACGGCCGCTGGAGCCACCGACATCATGATGCACACCATGGAGCGCTATTTCTCGAAATACGAGGACATGACACTCACCGACGCCATCAGCGAAGCCTTGCTGCGCACAGTGCGCGACTCGGCACTGGTGGTGATGAAAAATCCGAAGGACTACCGCAACCGCGCGCAAATCATGTGGGCCGGCTCGCTGGCACACAACGACCTCACCGAGTGCGGCACCGAGAAAGACTTCGCCACCCACCGCCTCGAGCACGAGCTGAGCGCCCTGTTCGGCGTGACCCACGGCGCCGGTCTGGCGGCCATCTGGCCTTCCTGGGCCCGCTATGTCAAGGCCCGCCACATGAGCCGCTTCGTGCAGTTCGCCGTCAACGTCATGGGCGTGCCCAACGACTTCTCCCACCCCGACGAGACCGCCGAACGCGGAATCGAAGCCGTCGAGGCGTTCTACCGCCAAATAGGTATGCCCACGTCGATTCACGAGCTTCTGGGTCGCGAAATCACCGACGAAGAAATCGAGCTGATGGTCGACAAATGCTCACGCGGCGGCACCATCACCCTGGGTGCCATGGAAGTGCTCGACCGCGATGCCATGCGAGATATTTACCGTATGGCGCGATAGCGCTTTCACGACAGATTAATCGCCCGCCATTCACTTGGAATCCGACCGATTTAGGTTAAATTTTCTAAATCTATGCGCATTACCGATTGGATATACTGATTTTATGATTAAATTTGCGGTTTCTAACGCAAGGAATAATAGGTTTAATTTACAAATATATGAGAAAATTCTGCTTTTTACTAACATTTCTGATGTTAATGAATCTGGCTTATGCAGTGCCTGCAAAGCGCGGATTCACGACCATTGTGCAAAGTGATGGCACCAAATTGCAAATCCAGGCATTTGGTGATGAATTCCATCACAATGTTGTCACGTCCGACATGCTTACAGTTGCACAAGGAGCCGATGGCGATTTCTATTATGTGACCCCATCGGGGCTTAGCAAAGTTCGCGCTCATGAACCTGGCGCCCGCACAGCCGACGAGACCAAGTTTGTGACGACCAACAAAGAGCAATTGTCTATTTCGGCCCATTACGAGGCTGCCCAGCTTCACGGAAAGCTACGCGCGCGCCAAAGCGCGCCGATGCGTGCCACTCAGGTGCCGAATAACGGCACGCCTCGAGTACCCATTATTCTGGTGCAGTACAGCGACAAGAGTATGTCGAACACCAAGGCGCAGTTTGAGTCACACTACAAGACCGACGCCAAGAGTGTTTACCAGTACTTCGTTGACCAGAGTAATGGCAAGTACACCCCGCAATTCGACATTTACGGCATCTACACCCTTCCCAGTTCGCGTGCCACCTATGGCGGCAATGACAGCAATGGAGACGACAAGGGTGTGGCCCTGATGGTGGGCGACGCCATTACCAAGGCCGGTAACGACATCGACTGGAGCCTGTACGACAACAACGGCGACGGCGAAGCCGATGTCTGTATCGTGGTGTATGCCGGAGTGGGCGAAGCCCAGGCTTATGGCATAGTTCCCAACGCCGTGTGGCCCTGCCAATGGTCGTTGAGCAATGCAAATTATTATGGTGACGGTCCCGGCTCAATGACTCGCAACGGAGTCACTATCGACAAGTTTGCCGTGTTTAACGAGACCGTAGGCAGTAACGACAACGGCACGACAATGGACGGTATCGGCACGTTCTGCCATGAGTTCTCACATTGCTTGGGCCTTCCCGACTTTTATGAGACCACCTACCGTTACGGCTACTATGGTATGGGAGCGTGGAGCTTGATGGACTCGGGATGCTACAACGGCATCACCATCGACGGAGACACCCCTATCGGTTACAGCGCCTACGAAAAGAACTTCATGGGATGGATTGATTACATCACACCTCAGGAGAACACTTATTACACACTTCCCGTTTTCAACAGCAAAAACATCGAGAACGACCAGGCTTTAAAAATCACCGCCCTGAACGCCAATGAATATTGGGTCTTAGAGAACCGCCAAAAACAAGGATGGGACCAATGTATCGATGACGAGGGCGTCATGATCAGCCATTTCACTTATGATGCCAATCGTTGGTCGGCCAACACTGTCAACAACCAGTCGGTCCAGTTGGCAACGATTATTCCTGCCGACAACAGTTTAAGTTCAAGCAGCAACAGCGCCGACCTTTATGGCGAGAGCAACCACTCATTCACCACAACGTCATCACCCGCAATGAAGGCGAACATGTCGGCCGGCGGTTCGATATCGAGCTCCACTGGCGGCGCAGGCACTGTGAACAAGCCGGTGACAGAAATCACGCTTAATGGCGACGGCACGGCTTCGCTGTGGTATATCAAGGGTGACACACCGTCGTTGTCGGCCCCGGTACTCGACGATGCCAGCGACGTGCAGTACACCTCGTTCACCGCCACATGGAGCCACACCTCCTCAACGCCTTGCACCTATACGCTCAACGTGTCACAAGGCGCTACCACCGTTCTCAACCAGACTGGCATTACCGGCAACAGTTTCACGGTAGCGGGTCTTACCGACGCGCAAACCTATACGTTCAAGGTGAAAGCCGTGCCGGTGGATGCCACACAAGCCAGCGAGAGTCCCTGGTCGAATGTCAAAACGGTGGACTTGCCCGAGAATCCGCTTCCGGCCATTATTGCCAGTCCGGCCTCGGTGACATTCACCGACGCTTATGCCACACGCACCTACACCCAGGATGTAGCAGTGACCGGCAAATACCTGTCGCAGGACATCAGTGTGTCGCTTAGCGGTGCCGACGTTTACAGCATCAACACCACATCGTTGGGAACCAGCGGCGGCACAATCACAGTGACCTATTCGCCCACCGAGGCAGGCCAGACCGAAGCGACGCTGACATTGAGCAACGCCGATGCGCCTACCGTCACAATTCCCATCAGCGGCACGGCCCAGGCGGCTACACCTACACTGATTGTCTCGCCCGCGACCCTCACGTTCATGAGCAACTTGAACAATACCGCAACCAAGACGTTTGCCGTCACAGGCCGCTTTATCAGCGACGACGTGACCCTCACGCTCAGCGACCCCAGCGGCGTGTTCACACTTGGCACCGCCACGATACCGGCATCGAGTATCAGCGAGACCGAAGCGGTGAATGTGGACGTGGATTTCCAAAGTGCTGAAGAAGGCAACTACACCGGCACCGTTACAATCACCAGCGATGGCGCCCAGCCTGTAACCGTCGACCTTACGGCCACGGCCAACGACGGCGGCACAGCCCATGACGCCTACCTTGACATCGCCAAATACGCCACCATCGACGACGCCGGAGCCAACGTCAGCGGAATGGAGTCCATCTACAAGTACACCGAGTACGGAGCTGACGCTTGCGCATGGCTGACGTTATCGAACTATGGTGTGAACAAAACCGACGGAAGCCAAAACTGGTTCTCGGTTGAGGAGGTAAAGAACTCTTCGAGCGATTGGAACGCAAGCGATATATTCTTGGGCTCCGAGAGCTACTTCGGCAGTAGCGAAAGTTATGCCGCCGACTGGACCGAGTCGTACCAACACTTCTATGTGACAAACTGTACCCAGGTCAAGCAGTATGCTTATAGCAGGAGTTCATCATATCCGTTGAAGATTTACATCTACGAATGCACGGTGAATGGTGACGGTACAGTCACGGCTGCATCGGGAGCCATTGAAACGTTGACAAGTTCAAATTACAACGGCGCAGAGGTGCTCACCTCAAGTACTCTGGATCCCACTAAGGTCTATAAGATAAGTATCTTTAACGACTACTCCTACCTGTATGAAATAGGCTTCCAGACAGAGCTAAACATCCCGGCGATTAAAGCGACACCCACAAACCTCACGTTAACTGCCGTTCCCGGCAATACCTCACAGGCAACATTCACGGTCAAGGGCCGCCTCTTGTCGGACGACGTCACTGTTACTGTCAACAGCCAGAACGGCATGTTTGAGGTTTCTCCCACAACCATCAGCGTCGCTGATGCGGAAAACGGGAAAGATGTCACTGTGACATTCAATGCACCCGACACCGAAGACATTTACACAAGCACGGTGACCATTACCAGCGGCACGTTGAGCGCCACTGTAGGCATCACGGCCAGAAGCGCCAACGGCGGTACCGCCAGCGACGCTTACCTCGATATCGCCAAATATGCCACCATCGACGAGGCCGGTTCCAATGTCAGCGAAATGGAAACCATCTTTAAATACACCGAATATGCATCTGATTATTGCGCATGGCTTACACTGTCGACCTATGGCGCATATCAGGCCGACGCGAACCAGAACTGGATACAATCCTCAACGTTTAGTTCTTACAGCACTTCATGGAATGCGTCGGATGTGCTCTTAGGCCGTACACCATACTTTGGCAACTACTCAAGTCGCGCAATTTATGGAAGCGGTGATCTAACATTCTACGTTACCAACTGTACCCAGGTCAAAGCCTATGACAGCGGCTTATACAGCGGCAGTTACAAAGCCAAATTGTCGATTTATGAATGCACCATAAACGATGACGGAACACTCGCGGCCTCGGCCACTGCAGTCGACACGCAACAAAGCAGCAAAAGCAGTGCTGAAGTCTTGACTTCAATCACACTTGACGCATCCAAGATCTACAAGGTGCAGTTCTCAGGAGGTGGATATTATCCCGACCTCTATGAGATTGGATTCCAAACTCCGCTGCTTGCGCCGAAGACACTCGCCGACGTTGTTGCCGAAGCCGATGTGAACCAGACCTGCCGCATAGTAGACAACGATATCGTGGCAGTCTATCTGTCGGCCGACGGAAAGACACTCTACTGCAAGGATGACAACAAGTTTGCCACTCCATATGCCGCCGAGGAAGGCCAAATTGATTACGTGAGCGAGGTCGGCAACCTGATGGACGGCCGCGACTATGACCAAAGCAACTGGGTTGCTCTGCACAGTGAGACAGACTTCAACCCGACGCTGCTCAACCACAAGCTTACCGGTGTTGAGGGCACCTACATCGACGCGGTCAACCCGACAATCGAACTCAGCGCGATGCCGGCAGCCGGAGAAGAAGTAGACACCTACGAGAACAACGTGTTTGTGCCTTGCAACTTCATGTCGACACTGCAGCAATCGGACACTGGCGACAGCTTCTTCTTCATGACACCCAAGCCCTCCGAGGTACTGACCGTTGAGTGGGCAATGTGGGATGCCGCTGAAGAGATGTTTGTAATACCTGTGGGACCCAACGAATACAACCCCGTGGGCCTCGTGGGTGGATTAACGGTTGACTTCTCGCTCTACGAGGACCAAATGCCCGTTTTGGAGAACAAGATGGTGTATCACTTCAATGGCGTGGCGGTGAAGACGACCAGCGGCAGTGGCGCTCCGTCCAACAGAGTGGTGACCAATGCCCTCGACAACGAGTTTATCGTCTATCCGCTTAACGGACTGGAAGTGATTGACGACTTGAATGAAGATATCCCCACTTCTATTGAGTCGCTTATCGCCGGCCGCGACGTGAACAGTGTTATCTACTACGACCTCAAGGGGCATGTATCGCAAGTGCCGTTCGACGGTGTGAACATCGTTGAAGTGCGCTTTGCCGACGGAACCCGCAAGGTGGTTAAGTTCCGAAAGTAACACACATCACATACACCAACTCAACGAGCCTCGAAGGATTTGCCCTCCGGGGCTCCGTTGCTACAGCGAGATGCCGAATCAGGACACCACCACTACCAGAAAGAGTAAAAAAACGAATACGCGGGGACGGTTCTGCCGTATTCGTTTTCCCCAAGGAGGTGATTGTTTTATTAAAACTTGGGGTGTTTTGCTGAAAAAGTTAAACAAAACGGATAATTAATATTACATTTTAGAAAAAATCGTTACTTTTGCAACCAGAATACAATAATAACACCTAAAAGCCACAATTACCTCATGAAAAAGATAATTATGACGATAGTGTTGACGCTGTTGGCAGCGACTGTGATCAACGCCCAAGAACAGGTTGAGCCCCCCAAAAAACCGAAGAAGAAGATTTTCACTATACCGAAATTCAGCGGATTTGCGATGGCATCCTACCAGGCCACATTCCAAGAGACGGGCAACACCAACACGTTTGACATCAGGATGGTGAGGGCGTCGTTTGAAGGTCGCATCCTCGACGAATTCTTTTACAAGGTGCAGGGGCAGCTCAATGGCAACACGTCGAACTTCGGCAGCAGCCCCCGTCTTGTCGACTACTTTTTGGAATGGCAAAGATTTGAGTTTTTCAAGGTAAAAATAGGTCAGTTCAAAAGGCCGTTCACATTTGAGAACCCTATGAATCCCATCGACTAGGGTTTCATGTCCTATTCACAGCCAGTGTCAAAGTTGTCGGGGTCCAGCGACCGCACCGGAATGCACGCCAGCAACGGCCGCGACATAGGTCTTCAATTCCAAGGCGACTTCCTCAAGAACAGTAGCGGGCGTAACCTTCTGCATTACCAGGTGGGTGTGTTCAACGGTCAAGGCATCAACGTGAAAGATGTCGACAAGAAGAAAGACATCATAGGCGGCTTATGGGTGATGCCGATAGAGGGCTTACGCATCGGCGCTTTCGGTTGGGAGGGCTCGTATGCCCGCAAGAGCGGCAAAGATGTTGTGAGTCTGAACCAGCACCGCTACGCTTTCAGCGCTGAATACAGGAAAGGCAACCTTCAACTTCGTGCCGAGTATATCCATTCTACGGGCCAGGGATTCGCCACCACCTACCAAAAAATCGATGACGGCAACGACGCCACGATCAAGACCTACACCGACAAAGACGGCAACGAAGTAGCCAACAATAAAGCCGACGGTTTCTACGCTCTCGCCATCGTACCCGTGTACAAGGACAAACTGCTGGCCAAGGCCCGTTTCGACCTATATCGTCCCACGGCGTCGTCGGTTGATTCGAAGACCAACTACGAGATAGGTCTGAACTACCGCATCTGCAAGTATATCGAGCTACAGTCGGAATATGTCTACACCCGCGACAATTCACTGGCCAATCCGAACTACAGCAGCATATACCTGCAGGTGAGCGTGAGATACTAACGACTTAAAAACTAATAAACTAATAAACTTCAATAACGACAGAACTATGACACTACTCATGATTTTACAACTCTGCATTGTGCTTGCAGCGTTGTGGCTGGGCTCCCGCTACGGCAGTCTGGCACTAGGAGCCATATCGGGCATCGGACTTGCGATTCTTGTGTTCGGTTTCGGCAAGAAGCCCGGCACGCCACCCACCGACGTCATCTACATCATCATCGCCGCTGTAACATGCGCCGGCGTGATGCAGGCTTCCGGCGGCATGGACTGGCTCATTCAGTTGGCCGAGAAACTGCTTCGCAAGCATCCCGCTCGAATCACCTTTCTTGCCCCACTGTGCACATTCTTCCTGACAGTGCTTGTGGGCACCGGACATGTGGTTTACACCCTCATGCCCATCATCTGCGACATCTCGCTGAAGAAAGGCATCAGGCCTGAGCGACCCTGCGGTATAGCGAGCATCGCGTCGCAGATAGGTATAACATGCTCGCCTATTGCCGCCGCCGTCGTCGCATTCATCACCATCTCAGGCGCCAACGGTTATCCCATAACCATTCCTAAAGTGCTCATGGTCACATTCCCGGCCTGCCTGCTGGGAATCATTGCCGCATCGATAGCTTCGTATAAGCGAGGCAAAGACCTCGACAAGGACCCGGAATTCCAAAAGCGCATCTCCGACCCGTCGCAGCGAGAGTATATTTACGGCAACACTGCCACCACGCTCGACAAGAAGATTTCGCCCGAAAGCAAGAGGGCTGTATTCATTTTTCTTGGTGCGCTAATGGTGATCGTACTCTTCGCCGTATTCCAGGAACTGCTACCCGTCTACGAATCGGTGAAAGCCGTCAAAAACGCTCCCGACGTCATGCTTTCGGGAACAAAAGCATCGGTAAGCGCTGAACAATTGGCAAAAATAGGTCAAATTGTTCAAGGTATGACAGTGAAAGTGTCGAGTCCGTTGAAGATGAACTTGGTGATTCAAATTGTCATGATATCGGCTGCTGCCCTGATGATTATATTCTGCAAAGCCTCGCCCAAGAAAGCTGTCGCAGGCCCCGTGTGGCAAAGCGGCATGGTCGCAGTGGTGGCCATCTATGGCATCGCCTGGCTCGCCGACACATATTTCGCCAACTACATGGACTCCATCCAGTCGATATTGTCGGGGATGGTTGAGCAATACCCCTGGTCGATTGCCCTCGCCTTCTTCATCGTGTCGGTACTTGTCAATTCTCAAGGCGCCGTAGTTGTAGCCATGCTTCCGCTGGCCTATAAATTGGGTATTGACGGCTGGATACTGCTGGGAGTGCTTCCCTCGGTATACGGATACTTCTTCATTCCGAATTATCCGTCGGACATCGCCACGGTGAACTTCGACCGCACGGGAACGACCGTGATAGGCAAATACCTACTGAACCACTCCTTCATGATGCCCGGTCTGATACACACCTTCGTGGCATGCGTCAGCGGTTATCTGGTTGCTTATTTATTTCATTCCATGGGTGTGATTTGAATCCGACACTCAAACACGTTTAAAATATTAAATAGTAAATAAATAGTCTGTGCTCTGATTTGAAATAAATATAATATCTTTGCAGCAGATAAGTGTGTAATTACATACTATCCTTGCCACGAAGTAGATGCAGACGTGTGCCTCGATTCTTTTCGGGCTGAAGTGGAACATCGGACTGAATCCGTGCCACTGGATTTTATGAACAACCGTTTTGGGCGTTGAGAATGTACCGGGCCACGCTGTCGGCGCTGTTGGGTCCAATGACCTCGCGCGCGGCGTGGCGCACCGGCTCGATGGCGTTTTCCACAGCCACGCTCCAGTCGGCAGCGCGCATCATGTCGAGGTCGTTGATGTTGTCGCCGAAGACCACCACGCGGTCGGCACCGGTCTGTTTTGCGAGCCGGGCGATGGCATTGGCCTTCGATGTGCCTGCGGGATAGACCTCGAGCAACCCGACGGCGGGGTCGAAGATGTCGCGGGAGATGAACGCGCGGCAGTCGACAATGGTCGCGATATCGCGCTCGACGGGAACAAGACGGTCGTAGTCGTTCATCGAGAAGAAAATCATGGCCTCGCCCTCGGCGTGGGCGTAGTCGGCATCGTCGAGGTGGAATATTTTCCCGCTATGCAGGCGCTGGTCCACAAAGGTGCGTTCTGTGCCATGCAACGCGCCCCAGTGGTGAACGTGCAACTCGTTGCCGCGGCGGCGGTAGACCAGCGGATGCAGACCGTGGCGGTTGAACACCTCCACAATCTGCTCGATGGTGGCAGGCTCGAAGCGACGCGCGGCGGTGAATCTCTTGCGGCGGCAGTCCCACAGTGCGGCACCCGACATCACCACCAGCGGCAGTGTGATGTCAACGCGCTCAAGCAGCGGACCGGCGGTGGCGGGCGTGCGGGCCGTGGCTGCGGTGAACTGCGCTCCGCCAGCAATAGCCTCGTTGAGCATCGCCACCGTGGCGTCGCTCAATTGCGAGTCGTCGCCGAGCAGCGTGCCGTCGAGGTCGCTCACATATAGCGTGTTGTTGCTCATTATCTCTTTTTGTGAAATGCCAAGATGTCGTCGGCCACATCGCGGTTGTTCGACAGACGCGGCACTTTACGCTGGCCTCCGAGTTTGCCGGTGGCGGCAAGCCAGTTCTCGAACGTGCCGGGCTCGATGGCAATTACTTCCGGCCCGTCAAGGAAAATATCGTCGGTGCGTTTGGCCTCATAGTCGCCGTTCACCTCTTTCAACCGCTTGTCGAGGGCTGCGGCGAAGGCTTCGATCGACCGCGGCATCTGCTCAAACTCGATGAGCCACTGGTGGCGTCCTTTTTTCCCGCCGTCGGCATAGACGGGAGCTGCGCTGTAGTCGGCGACCGCGGCATCGGTGGCCTGTGCGGCCGTTGTGATGGCATCGTCGGCATTATGCACCATGAGTTCCTCGCCGAAAGCGTTGATAAATGCCTTAGTGCGCCCGGCGATGCTGATTTTCAGAGGCCGCAGTTTTTCGATTGTCACGGTGTCGCCTATGCGGTAACGCCACAGTCCGTTGCATGCCGTTATCACCAATTCGTAGGTCGCACCTTGCTCCACTTCCCACAGCGGCAGCGCTTCAGGCTGTTCCTCCTGACAGTGTGCCACCGGAATGAATTCGTAGAACACCCCGATGTCGAGCAGAAGCATCATTGCAGTAGTGTCCCAGCTCGTCTGCGTGGCGAAGAACCCCTCGCTGGCGTTATAGGTGTTGAGGAAATGCATGCGGTTCATGTCGCACAGCGACTCATATTGCTTACGATACGGCTCGAAAGCGATGCCGCCGTGGAAGAACACTTCCAGGTTGGGCCATACGTCGTGCAAGCACGACGCTCCTGCGGCCTTGAGCACTTCCTTTATCACAGTGAGAAACCACGAGGGCACGCCCGAGAGGTTGGTCACGTTCTCGTGTATACTCTCGCTCACCAAGCGTGGCAGTTTCTCGGCCCAATCCTCGAGCAACGCCGTGGCTTTCGACGGCACGCGGAAGCGGTTCACAAGCGGGTTGATGTTCTCGATGAGGTTGGCGCTGAGGTCGCCCACACGCACTCCGCGGCGAAGGCCCTCCACCTCGTTGGCGAAGCTGCCGCCAAGAATGAACCCCTTGCCGCTGAAAATCTTGCTGTCGGGATTGAGGTTCAGGTAATGGTTCACCACATCGCTGGCGCCCACGTAATGGTTGCGGCGGAACGATTCGCGCGTGATGGGGATATATTTGCTCTTGCCGTCGCTGGTGCCGCTCGACTGTGCGAAGTTCAGCGTCACGCCGCGCCACAGCACGTCTTTCTCGCCGCGAAGCATACGCATCACGGCCTCGCGAATGTCCTCATAGCGGCTCAGCGGCACGCGCTCGCGGAACTCGCGGTAGGTGCGCAATGTCGAGTAGTCGTAACGACGGCCCTGCCACGTGAGCGCGGCATTCTCAATAAGCCTCACCAGCTCTTCCTGCTGCACTGCGTCGCCGTGGTCGAGGTAGCGCAGTTGGTCCTCCAGTCTCGAGCGGGCCCGAGCCCGCATTATCCACGTCCAATCCATTCCTTACAACGAATTAAGCGAATTTAAACGAATTGATTTCTGCCCTCGGAATACGTTTGTAGTCCAACGAAGTTTTCGCGAAATTGATAAGTATACCGAGTTTAAAACCGCTTGCTTTCAAGTAGTTTATTATTTGGGACATGTGCTCGGGTTTTAATTCGGCGACGGCTTTCAATTCCAGAATAATCTTATCGTAGTATAAAAAGTCGACTCGATAGTTCTTTCTTAGATGTACACCTTTATATTCAACATCTAAATATTTCTCACGTTCATGGGGAATACCTCTGCGATTAAGTTCAATGTCAAGTGCTTCTTGATAAATGGGTTCGGTAAAACCAGATCCCAGCACACTATGAGCCTCCATTGCCGCTCCAATTATCTTATACGACTCCTCAGGATATATAATCTTATTCTCCATCAGTGAAAGTATAACCCCGTGAAATTATAAATTCGTGAAATTCGTATAAATTCGTTGTTAATTCGTTGTTATTTGTCGGGGTTGGCGTCGCTGAAGATGCGGTTCCAGCGAATCCAGCCGTCGAACAGTTTCTTGTCCTTGTCGAACGAGATGAGGATGAACATCGGGGTGCCGATTACGTGGTCCTCGGGCACGAAGCCCCAGTAGCGCGAGTCGAGCGAGTTGTCGCGGTTGTCGCCCATCATCCAGTAGTAATCCATCTGGAACGTGTAGTTTGTCGCCTGTTTGCCGTTGATGAAGTACTTGTCGCCCTTCTTCTCCAGCTTGTTGCCCTCATAGGTGCGGATGCAGCGCTCATACAGGCGATAGGTCGAGTCGTTCAACTCCACCTTCGAACCTTTCTTCGGAATCCATATTTCGCCGAAAGTGCGGTGGTCCCAGCCGCAGTCGTAGCCTGCGGGGAATGTCTTGATTTTATCATCAGGACCTGGTTGGGTGCGGCGCACCTTGTTGCCGCCGTAACGTTGACGCATTGTTTTCGCCATTTCATCGGTCAGCGGCAGGAAGTACCACGGCTTGCCGTTCACTTGTTCGCGGTGACGGTCCTCAACAGCGATGCCGAGTTCCTCGAAGTCGTCGTCCGAAATCATTTTGCCACCGGTGTCGACGGTATAGAAGAACTGCACGTTCTTGGGCTGGTCGAGAGCCTTGCCGTTGATATACACCACGCCGTCCTTGCTCGAAATCTTCTCGCCGGGCAAACCCAGGCAGCGCTTCACGTAAGCGTCGCGGCGGTCCACCGGACGCCACACAATATTGTCGCCGTAGTTGGTCAAAACGTTTTCGCGGCCCAAATCCACCACCATCGAGTAGTAGTCGGTATAGCCCTGCGGATAGGCCCTCAAGGTAGTGTCGCCGCACGGGAAGTTGAACACCACGATGTCGCCGCGTTCGACGTTGCGCACGCCTTTCAGTCGGTGATACTTGAACTGCGGGTGCTCAATATAGCTCTTCATGCCGAACAACTCGTTCTGCGCCAGCGGGAAGTGCAGCGGTGTCTGCGGCACGCGAGGACCGTACACCATCTTGTTAACCCACAGGAAATCGCCGGTGAGAAGCGTCTTCTCGAGCGACGACGACGGAATCTGGTAGTTCTGCCCCACGAAAGCGAACAGGAAATACACCAGAATCAGAGCGTAGACGATGGCATCCACCCAGCTCATTATTGTGCGGACAAAGTCGCTCTTGCTGTATTTCCACCAGTTCCAGGGGATAAACTGCGTCAGATAGATGTCGGCCAGCAGGAACCATGCGAGCAGTACCCACGGGTTGCCCAACCAGTATACCCAGCCGAAGAATATCAGGCTCACAATCCCGAAACGTATCCAGCGTGTCTTTTTCACGCGTTTGAGTCGCTCGCCGAGCGAGCCGGTCTGCCGCTCGTCGGCGGCCACTTGCTTATCGTTGTTTTCTTTCGTCATTTTTCCGTTTTTTTGTGTTTCAGCCCGCAAAGGTACTGTTTTTTTATGTAAAATGTAAAATGTACGATGTAAAATGTGATTACGGCATCACGATGTCGTCAAGGCCGTGACCTCCTACAAAGAGGCTTAGGTCTACGTAGGCGTCGATGCCGTCAACCACGCCGCACTGGCTGTGCTGCCAGATGGTGGCGTGTCCGTTCCAGTCGATGACCGGCGGTTCGTCGCTGTAGCGGCCTATGTACAGCGGGTAGTCGTTGAATGTAGGTGCGAGGTTCTCGTTGTAGAACGACATTGTGCTGTAAATCATAGGTCTCACACCGTAGTGGCGCTCAAGCATAGCGGCAAACCGCGACACACTGTCGCACAGCTGACGGCGCGACCACTTGCCCTTCTGTTCCACGTCGATCATCGGGATTAAGTCCTGACTACCAACCGGCACCAGCGCGGTGAAGTTGGCAAACTGCTTCTCGACGCTCGCCGTGGTGGTGAAATAGTGGTAACTGCCCACCATTATATTATAGCGGTGGGCACGCTGCACGTTGTAGCCGTAGTGTTGCGACGAGTAGGTCGCGCCCTCGGTCGCTTTGATATACACAAATTTTATGTATTTGTCCTGCGAGAGTTTCGACCAGTCGATCATGGCCTGGTGGCTGGAGATGTCGATGCCGTCGTAGGGCGTCGACGGGGCGTGGCGCTCAGGACGGCAGCCCGTGGCCACGACGGCGAGCAACGTCAGCGCCAGTGCCAACAGTCGGCCGGGGCCGCCTCTCAGGCGACCCCGCGACTCTTTTTTGCTCAATTTGTTTGCATTGGTTTCCACGACGGTTGGTGGAGTATTTAGGGTTATCTTGTTATTTGTTTCTGTTTTTGCGGGTAGAGTAGTTCACCTTGTCGTTGTCGGCGCTGCTCTGGTTGTTGCGCTTGCGCGTTTGAGTGGGCGCCGGTGTGGGCTGTGTTGTCGTGGTGGAGCTTACGCTGGTGCTCTGCGCGGGTTTTGCGGGAACGTTGGCCTGGCTCTGACCGCGAGGCGACACCTTCGGCTTCTGCGGTGGCGGCACTTGGTTCTGCTTGTTTTTGTTTTTCTTCTCTTCTTCTCTGCGCCGTTTCTCGCGTTCTTTCTCGATGCGTTGCTGCTCTTTGGCTATGCGCTCCTGCTCTTTCTGCTTCTCTTTGGCCTCTTTCTCAGCCTTTTTCTGAGCTTCTTTGAGCTTCTTCTCCTCTTCCTTGCGACGCTTTTCGGCCTCTTTCTTCTGTTTCTTCGATTGAGGAACGTCGGGTTTGGCCGCCTGGTGCTTCTTTCTGGGCTCAGGTACGGTCTGCGGTACGCGCCCGCGATGGCGGGTGCTCTTGCCCGCGATGAGGATGTTGTTCAGGTTGCAGCCCTTGTTGAAGCGGCACAGGTCCACATAGGCGTCGATGCCCTTGATGCGGCCGCGGTCGCTGAACTGCCACAGCGTCCACTTCGCGCCGTAGCTCAGAGTCGGCTCGCTCTTGCTGTAGCGGGCGATAAACAGCGGGTAGTGGGCGAAATCAGGGCCCAGGATATTGTTGAAAAACGAACTGCTCGTATAAATCATTGGCTTCACACCGTAATGCTTTTCAAGCATGTCGGCGAATTTCTTCACGCTGTCCTGTAGCTGCTTGTTGCTCCAGCCGCGCCGGGTTTCAACGTCGATGAGCGGAAGGATGTCCTGCTCCTCAAGTTTCACGATGCTCGTGAAATTGGCAAACTGGGCGTCGATGGTCGACGTAGTGCGCAGGAAATGGTAGCTGCCCACTTTCACGCCCTGACGGCGGGCGTGGTCGATGTTGCGGCGGTAGTGACGCGATTTGTGAGTGGCGCCTTCGGTGGCTTTGACAAACACGAATTTGATGTTGCGGTCGGAAGCGGTGGTGCTCCAATCGATGTCTTTCTGGTAGCTCGACACGTCGATGCCGTCGTAATGAAGGCTCGGGCCGTTCTCGTAGTTGGCGTCGTTCACCACGTCAACCTTCTGCTGCTGGATTGCTGCGTTGGTGGGCTGCTGGCCGTGGCATAACACCGCTCCAGCTACGAGCAAGATTAAGGATAAAAGTAAGTGTTTCATATGTGTTGTGAGTGTTGTTTCGCCGTGCCACTCCACCAACGGGCAACGGCTTTTTCAAAAATTTGATTTTGCAAAGGTAGGGATTATCGGTCAATCGGCCAAACGATTGACCCAGTTTGTCCACAATTATTAATCACTTTTAATGTTTTTTTGAAAAAATAAAAACCCGAAAAACGAGCAAAACTAACAAAACGAATACGCGAGAACCGTCCCCGCGTATTCGTTTTCTACCGGAAATGGTGGCGTATTGGGGGGGCTGTCTCATGAATGTCTGAACGTTATTTAACTAATTTGGGGTTCGTGTTATAAAACAGCCGTTTCGTTGAAAAAAAACTTGTCGTTCATTACCTTATATCTACTTTTGAAGCCCGATATGCTATCTTTTTTATTAACATATTAACATAAACTATTTAAAACTTAATGAGAAAATTTTTCATCCTTACTCTGGCGTCACTGCTCGCTGTTGCGGCGTGGGCCCAGGATGCAAGTAAATTCTCTGTCTCTACGCAGATGTTCCTCGATGAGCAGGCAGGGCGTATCTCCTTTGAGAAGAAGGCCGACTTCGCTCGCGGGCCAAAGCGCAATGGCATCACCGATGAGATGGTCACGCAATATGCCAAATACGACCGCCCCATTGCAGCACCTGTGTATGTCGACGGAGTGAAAATGATCTCTGCTTTTGTCCGCGTGAGCGACCGCTCGGTAGTGAGTGAGCTCGAAGCGCTGGGCGTTGTGGTTGAATGCGAATTCCTCGACGGAACTCTATTCACCACTCTGATTCCAGTAGACAAAATCGCCGAGGTTTCCGAACTTGCGAAAGTATCACGTATCAAAGTCGCAACAAAGCGCAGGCCTCTGACCAACCTGGCACGCCAGGACGCCAATGTCGACGATGTGTTGACCTATTCCACCTCGGCCCGTGACGCCGGGCTGCCCAATGCCTACGACGGCTCGGGAGTCTTGCTCGGGGTGATTGACACCGGTATCGACTTCCAGCACGCGGCCTTTAAAGATAAAGACGGTAATTTCCGCATCAAGCGCGCTTATTGTGTCACCAGTAGTGGTTATTCTTATACAGCAAGGGAATATGGCGACGGTGCTTCTTATTCTCTGTCAAGTTCCGCCCCTACGACCGACGATAGTTCCGAGGACCATGGCACTCACACCAGCTCCACCGCCGGCGGTTCCAGTGTGATCATCAGCGGCAGTAGCACTACTGTCACCGACGACCACGCCAGCGCATCTTATGGCGGTATGGCTCCCGGTGCCGACTTGTATCTGGCCGGTTGCGACTTGAGCGACACCTATCTTGCCAACTCGTTCCAAAAGATTGTCAACTATGCCGACAGCAAGGGTGTGCCTGTTGTTGTCAGCAACAGTTGGGGCTCTCAATATGGACCTCACGATGGAACAGGTGAATTTGCCGACATCACCTCTCAGTATTTCAGTGACGACAACCCCAACCACATTTGCCTCTTTGCAGCCAGCAACGACGCCGGCACCAATGGCTTCAGTGTGTCGGGAACGGCAACAAGCTCCAACCCCCTGGGAACGGTGCTCAATTATAACAGTGACTACGGACTGACTTATTTTTACGGTGTACTTGCAAGCGCGTGGACGCGTTCCACCAACACTACTCTCGCTTGTAAACTTGTGATCATCAACAGTAGCGGCGTTAAGCAGACCGAGGTTTCGGTCAATCCTTCAACCAACGGCTCTAACGTGAGTTTAGGCTCCACTTATGCAAGCGGAACACTGGTCGCTTACAAGGATTTTGTGGAAGGAAGCGACAAGTCGCAAATCCTGCTTTATACCGATCAGTTGCAGATGAGAAGCGGCTATAAGCTCGCTGTTCAGTTCTATCCAACCAATGGAAGCTCGGTAGTGGATGTGTGGAGCGGTAGCGCTTATACATATTATACCAGCACACCCGCCACCAGTGGATATACTTGGACCGCAGGAACCGACGATATGAGCGTCAGCGACGAGGCTTGCTTCCCCAACGTCATCTCTGTAGGTGCTTATTCCACCAAGAGAACCGTGACCGATTATAATAACTCTTCCCACACGTTGAGCGAATACACCCTGGGCGACATCGCCTCCTTCTCGAGCTATGCCACGGCCGACAAGAGTCCTACAGGACTCGCTTATCCGTGGATTTGCGCTTCGGGTGCCACTGTAGTCTCGGCTGTGAATGCCTATGACACCAACGGCGATTACAGCTACATCAATGGCAACTCGGCTTCCTACGGTATGTACCGTGTCAATAAAGACACCACCAACCCTTACGGTTCGATGGAGGGCACGTCGATGGCTACCCCCGCTGCAGCAGGTATCGTGGCTCTTTGGCTCCAGGTGGCCAAGGACAATGATATCCAGCTCACCACCAGCGATATCAAGAACATCATGAAGGAGACCGCTAAACACGACTCCTACACCGATGGCGCTCACGCTTCTCATTTCGGTAACGGCAAAATCGACGCTCTCGCAGGTATCGAGTATATCCTCAACAACTACGTGAGCTCGCTCGACAAACCCGTGCTCAACGATCCCACCGATGTTACCAACACCAGCTTCACCGCATCGTGGAGCGCTGTGGCCGACGCCAACAGCTACACTCTCGAGGTGACACAGAAACCCGAGGTGCCCGCAACCATCGACGATGTAATCGACAACGCTTTCACCGGCGTGGGAACGTCTACTAATTACTCGACTTGGACCGGTAAAACTGGTGATTCGGGCGCAGTGTACGCCGGCAATTCAGCAGGCGGCAACGGCTCTGTTCAGTTGCGTTCCACCGGCAGCAACTCTGGTATCGTGACCACCGCCACTGGCGGCACTGTCAAAAAGGTGAAAGTGACTTGGAACTCGGGAACCACTACTGGACGTACTCTCGACGTCTATGGCAGCAGCACAGCCTATTCTGCTGCTTCCGACCTCTATAGCAGTTCTACCCGTGGCACGAAGATTGGTTCCATAGTATGTGGTACCTCCACCGAGTTGGAAATCAGCGATGAATATAAGTTCATCGGCGTACGCTCCAACAGCGGCGCGATGTATCTCACCGACATCACCTTCACGTGGGAACCGGCTGGCGCCAGCGGCGCACCGCGTCTGATGGCTAACGATACGGGCAATGCCGACACCGGCACGCGCACCATCACCGGCATCACCGGCACCAGCTACAATGTGACTGGTCTCACAGCAGGCAATACCTATATATATAAGGTGAAAGCCATCGGTTCCGACAGCGAGAGCCCCTGGAGCGACTCCAAGGAAGTGGAGATGCTCGCAAGCAGCGATCCGACTCTCTCGGTCAACCCGGCAACCATCAATTTCACTGGCGACATCTATCCGAACTCGACCAACTCCCAGACGTTCACGGTAACAGGCGCCAACCTTACCGCTGACGTCACGCTCGCAGTGGGCGGAGACAACAGCGCGCTCTTCAGCGTCAATCCCGCTACGGTTACTGCTGCTCAGGCCGAGCAGGGTGCTACCGTCACCGTGACATATATCCCCACCGAGGTGGGAACACATTCCGCTACTGTAACGGCAACCAGCAATGGCGCCGAGAATGCAGTCGTTGAACTCAACGGACAATGTGTCGCAGCTCCGCTCGTGGTCTACAATCCCGTGATGACCGAGGCGCAGGATGTAACAGAATCTTCGTTCAAGGCTGTGTGGACCGACGAAACCGCTGCCGAGAACGTAGCCAGCTACACTCTCTACGTCAACAAGCAGGCCGAAGCCGCTATTGTCAACGATGTGATCGACAACGCTTTCACAGGCGTAAGCGGAAGTAGCTACATCGAATGGACTGGTGAAGGAACATCGGGCGCTGTATACTCTGGCAAATCGGCAGGCAGTAATTCCGCTGTTCAATTGCGCACGAGAGACAGCAACGAGGGTATTGTGACCACCACTTCTGCAGGAAAGGTCCGCAAGGTGAAGGTTACTTGGAACTCTAACACTTCCGCCGGACGAGTGCTCGACATCTATGGCAGCAACACAGCTTATACCGCACCTTCCGACCTCTACGGCGATAATGCTGGTACCAAACTCGGTTCGCTCGCTTATTCTACCGGTACCGAACTGGAAATCAGTGGCGATTATGCTTACATCGGCGTGCGCTCCAACAATAGCGCGCTGTATCTCGACAACATCACCTTCACTTGGGAAACCTCTGGTGCCAACGGCGCTCCGCGCTTGATGGCTGACGAAAGCGGCAATGCCGACACCGACGGCCTCACCGTCACCGGCATCACCGCGAAAGAGTACACTGTGACCGGACTTACCGCAGGTGCTACTTATAATTATAAGGTGAAAGCCATCTATACCGACCAGACCGAAAGTGAGATGAGCAACACCGAACAGGTGACTCTGCCGGGCGCTGTTACGACTCCCGAACTCATCGCCGACCAGACCGTACTCGATTTCGAGGCATTTGTGGGCGACAGCGATACCAAGATTTTCGGTGTGCTCGGAAGCGACCTTACTGGCGATGTGACAATCACTCTCAACGGCGATGAGGCCTTCTCAATCGACAAGAACTCGCTCACTGTAGCCGAGGCTGAGGAAGGCGCCGACATCACCGTGATCTACACACCCACTGCCAGCGGCAACCATACCGCTACTGTAACCATCAGCAGCGAAGGCGCTGAGGATGTCACAGTGACTCTTAACGGTTCGGCAATGCTCTTTGTCTCCGACCCGATAATGGCCGCCGCACAGGATGTGACCAGCACCTCGTTCAAGGCCGTGTGGACCGACGAGACTCCAGCCGAGAACGTCGCCAGCTACACTCTCTACGTCAATAAGCAGGATGAGACTCCGGAGCCTACCACGGTATTGGTTCTCAGCGAGGATTTCGCAGGATTTACCGCCGACGGTGAGGACTTGTATGGCGTGTGTGACAACTATTTCGGTGCTGACGGTTGGGATGCAACACGTGCTTACACCCATAACACGTCAGGTATTGTTGGCGTGCGTATTGGTACAAGAAACAACACCGGTTACATCGCTTCTCCTGCTCTTGATTTGAGCGCAAGCAATGGTAAGGTGAGCGTGAAGATTAACGCACGCACTTACGGCTCTGACACTGACTGCGGACTGAAGATCTCTTGCGGCGATGCAAGCGAGACTTTGACTATTCCCGGAACCACCGTCAATGAGTACACCTCTGTGCTTGATTGTACAGCCTCAACGGGGCAAATGGTTAGATTTGAGAATACGGCAAAGGCTAAACGAGTAATCATTACCGGTATCGAAATCTATTCAGGCGATATCACCGCAGCTGCCAGCGGCGCTCCGCGCTTGATGGCTGACGAAAGCGGAGACGCCGATAACGGCGGTCTCACCGTCACCGGCATCACCGACAAGGAGTACAACGTGACCGGCCTCACGCCTGGCGCAACCTACGACTTCAAGGTGAAGGCAGTGTATGTCGACGAAACCGAAAGCGAGTGGAGCAACACCGAAGTGGTTACTCTGCCCGAATACGACCCGACAACGCTCGCACAGATTCTTGAGAACAATCCGGTTGACGAAGATGTAGTCGTGGCTAACGACCTCGCTATTGTCAAAATCGTTGCCTCGCAGAACATCGCTTTCGCTACCGACGGTGAAGGCAACTGGATCGAACTTATCGTACCCGAGCAGGAGATGCTCAACAACCTCGAAATGATTTCTACCGCTGCCGGCGAAAGCATCAAGGGCGTTTACGGTATGGACGGCCTGAATCCGGCCATCACCTTGAGCGAGTCGCCTGAGGCTTCGCAGAACGCCGTGGCTGTGGAACTCGAGGTCTATCCGGTAGACTTATACTTCGCACCCAAGACCAACGAGGTGTTCTACATCACTGGCTTCTATCACGCTACAGGCGGCACCGACAACGGCGCCAACCTGCGTGAGTGGACCGGCAATGGTGGACAATACGGCGTACTGCTCGACCTCAAACTCGATTGGGCTCGTGGAAACATGGAGGAGGGCAAGCACTACAAAATCTGCGCTACCTCGCGCCTGAAAGAGGCTTGGGATGAGCCCGAAGCCGCAAACGGTATTCGTCCTATGGTTTCGCACGACGACCCGATGGCACTTCGCAACTACGACATCTACGCCATCGAGATTCCCAACGAGACCACTGCTATCGACAATCTGCTTCAGAATGTGGATGTGAAGCGCGTACGCTACTACAACCTCCAGGGTGTGGAGCTGCGTGAACCGGCCGACGGTATCAACATTATCGTGATTGAGCACACCGACGGCACTTTCACCACAAGCAAAATACGTCTCTAAGCAATTCTTCATAAATGCTCAACGGCGATCAGGATGGGAATCCAGTTCGCCGTTGTTATTTTTATGACCTCTAAAGAATCGATAGAACCCCTCAAACCTCTGAAACATACAGGACCAATAGTTGGGTTTAACACTAAAATTACCGCTTTTCGCTGTTTTTTTACAAAAAAGTGGCAAAAAAATTTGTCAGTTCAAAAAAAGGTCGTACCTTTGCACCCGAATTCGACGTAAAACGGCGATTTTCGATGACTCCGTGGCTCAGTTGGTAGAGCAACTGACTCTTAATCAGTGGGTCGAGGGTTCGAGCCCCTCCGGGGTCACAAAACAACCGGCTAACGCGCTTCCAGTAAGCAAGTTGGCCGGTTGTGTTTTTGTGCGCAAAAGGCTGGTCTAATGACCGATTCGGTGATTAACCTACGGCAATCATCTCAATCTCTACCATTGCGCCTTTGGGGAGGTCGCGAACGGCGAAGGCCGAGCGGGCAGGGAACGGCTGGCCGAAGAATTCGGCGTAAACCTCGTTCATCGGGCCGAACAAGGCGATATCGCTAAGCAGTACGGTCGTCTTCACAACGTTGTCCAGGCTCAGGCCCTCGCTCTCAAGGATGGCGCGGGCATTCAGAAGCGACTGGCGGGTCTGCTCCTTGATGCCGCCTTCGGGAAATGCGCCTGTAGCGGGGTCGATGGGCAGTTGGCCCGAAAGGAAATACATTGTTCCGGCAGCGGCGATGCCCTGGCTGTAAGGACCGATGGCTGCCGGTGCGTTGCTGGTGTTTAAAGCTTTCTTCATTGTTTGATTTGGTTTATGGTTTTGTTGATAATAGAATTCCGTGCAAAGGTACTCAATTTTCCCGACACACCACCCACCACTCCCCAAAAAAATGAAGAATAAATCTCGTCACCCCAATTCATGCGCGAAGCGCGAAGCGCGCAGCGCGCAGTTCCCAAAATCAGGGCCGCGAGTGAAAACCCGCGGCCCGATACTCGGAATAATTCTAAAGGTTATTTATCTTTGGCTTTTTCGAGCTGGCGCTTCAAGGCGTCTACACTCAGGTCGATAGCTTCCTCAAACGTGTCGGCGGTCTTGCCGGCGAAAAGGTCGTCGCGCTGCGGCATCTCCAGGCGGATTGCGGCCTCCTTGTTCATGGCGCTCTCCGGTTTAACCACTTTCAGCGTGACCTCGGCCGATGCGATTTCCTCGTTGTGTTTGCCGAGTTTCTCTACCTTCTTGGTGATGAACTGTTGCAACTTCTCGGTTGCGTCGAAGTGGATTGCTTTAATCTTGATTTCCATAATTTTTAATCTTTTAGTGCCCGTGGATGGGCGAGTTCGTAATTATGTTTCAATTCACTGAATGTCACATGGGTATATACTTGCGTGGCCGCGAGCGACGAGTGTCCCAGAAGCTCGCGTACACTGTTGATGCCGGCTCCGCCGTCGAGCATCGCCGTGGCGAAAGTGTGGCGCAAGACGTGGGGAGAACGCTTGCCGCTCACGCCCGCCGCTCCGAGGGCGCCGGTGACCACACGGTACACCAGCGACGGATACAGCGCTTCGCCGCCAGGGCGGGTGAACAGTGTGCCGGCGGTGCCGCTGCGGGCCGCGCGGTAGCGGTCGATTGCCTCGGCCAACTCCGGGCCTATTGGGATATAACGGTCCTTGTCGCGCTTGCCGCGGACCTTGATTATTCCAGTCTCGGTGTCGACGTTGCTGTCGAGAAGGCCGATAAGCTCGGCGCGGCGGATGCCCGTCTCGTAGAGCATCATCACAATCAGCCGGTCGCGAAGCTCGGTCTCGCTGGCATCGGACGGAAGAGGGGCGTCGAGCAGGTCGTCGAGGGTCGACGTGCGTACCATCTCCGGCAGGCGGCGGGGAAGCTTCGACAGCTCCACCTCGGCTGCGACATTGGACGTAACAGCGCCTCGGCGAACAAGCCACTTGAAGAACGCCCTTGCAGCCTGAACCTTGCGACGCAACGTGCGCGAGCCGTCGCCCGCGTCGCTCAGCAGAATGAGCCACGAGCGGATGTCGGACGCCGTCACCAGCGCCACGTCCACCTCGTCGCCATCGCTTTGCGCGCGAAGAAACGCCTCGAGCTGGCGCAGGTCGCGGCCGTAGGACTCTACGGTGAGCGTCGACCGGTTCAACTCCAGACGCATATATTGCAAAAAGCTTTCAATCAGAGCGTTCATTTTTTCGCACCTTATATTCCGATTACAAAATTACAAAATATTTGTCACTTTGCAAAAAATATGACGCTTTTTTTCAAAAAAATCGCACATAATGCCGATTTTCGACTCTCGTCTGACATATATCTATGCCGTTTTGCGCTCTGTTGACAAAAACATTTTGGCGATTTTCGGCTTAAAATGTGCGGTTATTATGAAAATAGTAGTAATTTTGCACGGTGATTCAGCCTTAAAGGTGGTTCTATAGATTACCATAACTGAAGAAAAACATATTAGGAATATATAGAAAAACCTTTAGTATTTAAGACACACATAGTTTAACCTTATGAGTACTTACAATTTCGACACTATTATCGACCGCAGTGGGACACACTGCAAAAAAACGGATTTGCTTGAGAAAAATTACGGAACCAGCGACCTGATCCCGCTATGGATCGCCGACATGGACTTCGCTGTGTGTCCGGAAATAACGCGTGCCCTCACCGAACGCTTCGGAAACCATCCCATCTACGGGTATACTGTTACTTACGACGAATACTGGCAGTCGATTATCGATTGGCAGCGGAGGCGTAACGGATTTGTCTTCACACGCGACGACATGACCTTCATTCCCGGTGGCGTGACGGCCTTGGGGATGGTGCTGAATTTCTTCACTCGTCCAGGCGACCGCGTGATGATACAGAACCCCGTGTACTATGACTTCCGCGAGGTTATCGAGGGCAATGGACGCATAGCCGTAAGCAACGAACTCGTAGCCGAAGACGGTTTCTACCATATGGACCTCGACGCTCTCGAGCGGCAGATGATTGAGCAGCAGCCTAAGCTGATGGTGGTGTGCAACCCGCAGAACCCCATCGGCATTGTATGGGAGAAAGAGGTGCTGCAACAGGTCGCGGCTATGGCGCGACGCCACGGTGTGCTCCTGTTCAGCGACGAGGTGTTCAGCGACCTCACGCTTTTCGGCCATCGCCACACTCCGCTGGCAACAGTGAGCGACGACGCGGCTGCTGTCACCATCACCTGCGGCTCGCCCGGCAAGTCGTTCAACATCGCCGGGTTCAAGAGCACTTGGCTCGTGATTGTAAACCCGGAGTTGCGACGCGACTTCTTCCGCTGGATCGAGGTGAACGAGCTGAACATGTCGAACATCACCGCGCTTGTGGCTACCGAAGCTGGCTACCGTAACGGAGAGCAGTGGCTCGAGCAGTGCAAGCGATATGTCGAGCAGAACGTTCTTTTCGTGGAGCAATTCTGCCGCGAACGTATTCCCGGCATCAGGGCTGTGCGGCCGCAGGCCTCGTTCTTGATGTGGCTCGACTGCACCGGACTCGGACTCGAACACCAGCAGGTAATCGACCTGTTTGTGAAACGCGCTCGTCTCGCACTCAACGACGGCTCAATTTACGGTGAGCCGGGTATGTGCCACCTGCGACTCAACGTGGGCACGCCTCGCGCACGCCTCGAACAGGCTCTCGCACGCCTCGAAGCGGCCGTGAAGGGTGTGAAGTTGTAAATAAATCAGTTCTTTATAATAAAAGCACTGCGGAGTGCCATCGGCGCCCCGCAGTGTGTGTTTTGTGTAACGGCTGTTACTTGATAACGCCGAGCTTGCGGCCAACCTTGATGAAGGCGGCGATGGCCTTGTCGAGGTGTTCGCGCTCGTGGCCGGCGCTGAGCTGCACGCGGATGCGGGCCTCGCCCTTGGGTACCACGGGATAGTAGAAACCGGTGACGTAGATGCCTTCTTCCTGCATGGCGGCGGCAAACTCCTGCGAGAGTTTGGCGTCGTAGAGCATCACGGCGCAGATGGCGCTCTGGGTCGGCTTGATGTCGAAGCCGGCGGCAAGCATCTTGTCGCGGAAGTAGTTCACGTTGTCGACGAGCTTGTCATGAAGCGCGTTGCTTTCCTTGAGCATCTTGAACATCTCGAGGCTGGCGCCAACGAGTACCGGAGCCAGGGAGTTGCTGAACAGATAGGGACGTGAGCGCTGGCGGAGCATTGCGATAATCTCCTTGCGACCGGTGGTGAAACCGCCCATGGCGCCGCCGAAGGCCTTGCCAAGCGTGCCGGTGAACACGTCAATCTTGCCGTAAAGGTTGAACTGCTCGGCTACGCCGTGGCCCGTCGGGCCAACCACGCCTGCCGAGTGGCTCTCGTCGACCATAACCATAGCGTCGTAGCGCTCGGCGAGCTCGACAATCTTATCCATCGGTGCCACGTTGCCGTCCATCGAGAACACACCGTCGGTGGCGATGATACGGAAGCGTTGCTCCTGAGCCTCTTGAAGGCATTTCTCAAGCTCGGCCATGTCGGCGTTGGCATAGCGGTAGCGTTTGGCCTTGCACAGGCGCACGCCGTCGATAATCGAAGCATGGTTCAGGGCGTCGCTGATGATGGCGTCGTCGGCGGTCAGCAGTGCCTCGAACAGACCGCCGTTGGCGTCGAAGCAGCTGCCGTAGAGAATGGTGTCCTCGGTGTGGAAATACTCGCTGATGGCGGCCTCAAGCTCCTTGTGGATGTCCTGTGTGCCGCAGATGAAGCGAACACTCGACATGCCGTAGCCGTGATGCTCCATCATCGCCGTGGCGGCGTCGATGAGACGGCGGTTGTCGCTCAAGCCCAGATAGTTGTTTGCGCAGAAATTGAGTACATCGACTCCGGGTTTCACCTTGATGTCGGCACGCTGAGCCGTGGTGATGAGTCGTTCTTCCTTGTACAGTCCGGCCTCGCGAATGGCCGAAAGTTCGTCGTTCAGATGTTGTTGAAATTTTCCGTACATGATTGTAACAGTTTATGTTTTGGTGTTTTTGGTTGAATTATTGCCACAAAAATAGACAAAATATTGCAACCGCCCAATCTTTTTGCAAAAAAAATACCGTTTATGCTGAAACAACATCCCCCGCGCCGTATCTCGGCACGGGGGATGTGAAAATGTCCAACTTATTATTGATTAGTTGTTAGCTCCAATGATGAGGCTGTAGAGGACGCTCACATCGCCGGTGTTGATGTTGCCGTCTTGGTTGAGGTCGGCCTCCATATTTTGCTCGACATTGCCGAGAATCATAGAGTAGAGCAAGCTCACGTCGCCGGTGTTGACGAATCCGTCGTGGTTCAAGTCACCGGTGATTTCGACTTGCTGCTGCTCCTCACCCGGGAACAGGATGTAGTCGTGGTTCTCAAGTTCCACAACCTCCTTGAAGAAGGCACGGAACGGATCTACGGTTGCGCTCTCGCCACCCCACTCGGCAGCGCTGCCTACAGTGTTGGCGACATAGATGTTGTTGAGAGTCTGAGCCACGAAGGTGCCTTCCATCAGGTAGGTGTCGCCGCTGGTGTAGGCAATGGGCTCGGGTTTGAGCGTCACATTGTCGGCACTCCACACGATAGCCTTGCCGGTAAGGTTGGCGGTCTTGTCGATGGCGATGATGTAGGGCACGTTGGCCTCCAGGCTTTGAGCGAAGTCGAAGGTGACCACGCCGTCGGTCTCGTTGGCGAAGTAGCCCAGCCACATGGCCTTGCCGGTGTCCTCGCTGTTGCGGTACCAGTCAATGTCGTTGCCGTCGGCGGTGATGGCGGTCGGGGCGAACGGCAGCACGATGGTGCTCCAGTTGGCGTCGATGCCTTTCTCGCGGGCAGCGGTGAAGGTGCGCTCGTAGCTGATGCCCTGAGCGTTCACGCTCTGCGGGATGAAGTATCCGTAGCCGTCGGTCAGCTTGAGTTCCTCGATGTTGCTGCCTTGAACCACGTTCAGTCCTTCGAGACCGGCGGGAACGGCTTCGTTCTCACCCACGAAGTAGATGGTGTTCGGGTTGCCGCTCGGGGTAACGCTGGTGATGTCGAGACCCTCGAGGCGTGCTGCAAGTGCGTTGGCCGGGATAACGATGTCGCCGCTGGCGGGAACGCCTACTCCGGTCATGCTGGAGCCGTCCCATGTGACGAGACCGCGCTTGATGTCGTAGTATACCGACTGGCCGGGAATCACAAGGTTGACCATCTCCTCGTTCTCGTTGCGGGCGTAGATGTTGAGCGCGTAGGTCTCATCGTATGCCAGGTCGTTGAAGTCGAAGTAGAGGGTCTTGGTCTCGCCGGGTTGCAGACTCAGCTGTCTCTGGGCGTAGGTAATCATGTCACCGCCGGTGACATTGCCGCTGGCGTCTTTGTGTACGATAAACAGCGGTGCGAGAACGAACTTGTTGTACTCGCCGGCACTGTTGTTGGTGATGTCCACCTTGAAGTGGCCGTGGGTGTCGTAAATCACGCCGTCCAAAGCGTTCTCGGCAACAATCACAACACTCATGTTCATGGTGCTCTCGGTCTTCTCGGCGATAGTGACTGAACCGGTGCCGCTCACTGCTTGCTCGCAGTTGGCGTCGTAGTACAGACGGATGGTCTTGGTGCCGGCGCTCTCAGGCGTGACGTTGAAGGTCACGGTAGCGCTCTCGCCAGCGAGTACCTCGGCCTGGATTGAGGTGGTGTACTGGGAGTACTCGTCAATCTGCTGGCCGCCGAACGAGAGGTAGAGGTCGCCGAAGAAGCGGTCGGCGCTGTTGTTCTTGAGGGTCACATGAATCTGCTCCTGAAGTCCTACCTTCTCGCCGCCTTCAAACTCCATGCCCTGGATCTCGAGGTCGAGAACGGGGTGGGGGGTCAGGGTAGCAGAATAAGCGGTCATGTTGATATCCATGTAGTAGCGGTCGCTCTCGAGCATAGGCTTCCATTCGCTGGTGCCTTGAAGCTGGTACATGGGCACAATCTTGTAGTTACCGGTCATGCCGGCGCCGAATCTCACGGCATTGCGGGCTTCGATGCTTCCGCCAAGGTTATCGGTGCTGCCAAGGGCCGAGGTCAGAGAGGTCGAATAGACGCCGCGGTTGATAATCATCTGAACGAAGTTGCCGTCCATGTCGTACAAAGCCAAACCTACATCATATCTCTTCTGCGTACCGGTGTGGTCGGCGTTTGAGAGTTTGAAGAACTGACGTTTGTGGATGCCGAAGCCGTAGTTCAAACCGTCGCGGTCCATAGTGTACTTCTGGTCTAAACCGGTGCTGTACAGGCCGATGCCGGTAGCGGTCAGAGCGTCCTCAACGGGAGGCTCGGGATCGCCCGTGCTGGTGGGATCACCAGGCTTGATGCCGATGATGATGTTTTGCTTCATGTTGTAGCCCTCGGCGCTCGATGAGCCGCCGATACCGCTCTCGCGGGGATTCAGAACAGCGAGTTTGAAGAAGCCGTTACCCATGCCTCCCCATCCCCAGTTGATGTGGAAGTAGTCGCCGTACTCATAACCGTCGCACACAAACGAGTGGCCGCCACCGCTGCCGGCGGTGCCGTTGTAAATCATCGGGCGGCCGTCGGCCAGCTCCTGATAGACCATGTCGTCCCACACGTCTTGGGTGTAGTCGGTGCGGTATTTGATCTGGATGGTGCTGGGGTCATAGGCGAAATACTTGGTGAAGCCCTTGGGAATGTCGTCGGTATAGGCACCGGTCGAAGAAACTCCGTACTGCGACTTGACGGCGCAGCCGGCGTAAAGCATCAGCGTCGAAACGGCGTCGGTGTATACTTGGTCCTCGCTGCCGTTATAGCTGTCTTTCATGTGTTCCCAGTCAAAGGTGGTGACGGGTTGTGCCTCCATTTCAACAGTGGCCCAGTTGTAGTCACCGGCGCTGTAGTTGAAGGTGTAGGAGGGAATCTCTTGAGTGGTCTGCTTCGGCCACTTGTAGAAGTTCATAATCTGCGACATCGACACGGCTACACAGCCGGAGTAGGCGAATTCGCCAATGGTGTCGCCGTTTTCGTCAAGGTCCATGAATTCCGGACACTTGTTCCAGTAGGGAGCAGCCTGGTTCCACTTCGTCGAGACCATCGGCGCGATGGAGTTGCGGGTGGGTACCACGGCCTTTGTTGTCTTTGGCGCGGCAAGCACTTTCTCAAGATCGCTTGCGGCGATGTTGTCGAGTTGCGTTATTTGCAGCGCATACTCGTCGAGCCAGGCTTTCATGTTGGCGGGCACTTTGGTCTCATCGAAATAACCCTCGTCACTGTAACCCAGGATGGGGTTGATGCGGTCGTCACCGGCTACAATCACGAAACCTTGGTTCTCGCCAATGTTAAACACGTAGTAGGCAGCGTCAGTCGTATTAACGGCCTGCAGCTTCTTGTTGCCTTGATTGACAAACTTCAGTCGGCTATTGGCATTCTGCTTGTTGAGCAAAAAGTTGGCGGCCTCTTGTTTCGCCTGCTCCTGGGTAATGGTGGCGGCGAATGAAGAGAACGTCACGCTCAAGCACAGCAATAGCATGGCAATTAGTCTGGTTCTTTTCATTTTGAAAATTGGTAATGAATAAAATAATTAATAAAAAAGAAGGTTAGATTTTCCTTAGATAAAAGATAAAAACTGCCGCCATCAGCCACTCGCTGGTGGCGGCAGTGATAACGCGGCACGCAGCTTATTTCAGCTTGGCGTAGCCGTAGCGGGCATTGCAACCGAGCTGCTCCTCGATGCGGATGAGCTGGTTGTACTTAGCCATGCGGTCGGTGCGGCTCAGCGAACCGGTCTTGATCTGGCCGCTGTTGGTGGCCACAGCGATGTCGGCGATGGTGGTGTCCTCGGTCTCGCCGGAACGGTGAGAAGTGACGGTGGTGTAACCGTGACGGTGTGCCATCTCGATGGCGTCGAGGGTCTCGGTGAGAGAGCCAATCTGGTTCACCTTGATCAGAATCGAGTTGGCCGCTCCGAGCTTGATACCCTTCTCGAGGAACTTCACGTTGGTAACGAACAGGTCGTCGCCCACGAGCTGGCAACGGTCGCCGATGCGGGCGGTGAGCTTCTGCCATCCCTCCCAGTCGTTCTCGTCGAGGCCGTCCTCAATCGAGTCGATGGGATACTTGGTGATGAGCTGCTCGAGGAACTCAATCTGCTCGTCGTCGCTCAGACGCTTGCCGTTCGGGTCTTTCTTCTTGCCGTCCTTGAGCTGGCGGTAGTCGTAGAAGTACTTGCCGTCCTCAATCACTGCAAATTCGCTGGCAGCGCAGTCCATGGCAATCTTAACATCCTTGCCGGGCTCGTAGCCTGCCTTCTTGATGGCCTCGACAATGCTGTCGAGTGCGTCCTCGATACCGTTCAGCGCGGGGGCGAAACCACCCTCGTCACCCACTGCGGTGCTCAGGCCGCGGGCCTTGAGCAACTTGGCCAGTGCGTGGAACACTTCGGCTCCCATGCGGATGGCCTCACGCTCGCAGCATGCGCCGACAGGACGAATCATGAACTCCTGGAATGCGATGGGGGCGTCGCTGTGGGCTCCGCCGTTGATGATGTTCATCATCGGAACGGGCAACACATGAGCGTTGGTGCCGCCGATGTAGCGATACAGGGGTATGCCCAGGAATTTCGCTGCAGCTTGAGCTGTGGCCAGCGACACGCCGAGAACGGCGTTTGCGCCGAGGTTGCTCTTCGTCGGGGTGCCGTCGAGCTCAATCATCTTGGCGTCGATGGCGCGCTGACCCAGAACACACATGCCCTCTACTGCGGGAGCGATCTTGGTGTTGACATTCTCAACGGCTTTCAAAACGCCCTTGCCCAAGTAACGGTCCTTGTCGCCGTCACGAAGCTCGAGTGCCTCGTTCTCGCCAGTGGAAGCACCCGAAGGTACTGCCGCACGACCTACGATGCCGTTCTCCAGTGTTACGTCAACCTCTACCGTGGGATTGCCACGTGAGTCCAAAATCTCTCTTGCATGAACTTTAGAAATTCTCATAATAAATTGTAAATCAATATTTTAATATTAATAATGAATTTTTTACCATGCAAATATACACCTAATTAATAATATGGCAAAATAAATGGCAAAAAAACTTTAATGAAAAGCATTATTCGCATAAATTTGTGGTTTTAAGGATAAAATTTTGTGGGAATGGAGGAAAAGCAGTAATTTTGCAACGCAAAAAACTACTATATTAAGAAGAACAAATGGATTCAAACTCAATAGAGCAGGTGATGCTTAACGGAGTGGGAGTGTATCCCTTCAACAGCGAGGCGCATCTTATCGACTTCGCTCTTGATCGTAAATGTATTCTGGTGGCTATCAATGCCGAGAAGATTCTCCACGCCACCGAGCAGACTCGCGCCATTATTAACCGAAATGTCGGTTACAGCGACGGCGCGGGAGCTGTGAAGGCATTGCGTCAGCGGGGATTCGCCGACGCTAACAAAATCGCCGGATGCGAACTCTGGCTCAAGATTGTGGAGCGCCTCAGTCCGGAAGGGAAAACCTTCTATCTGGTAGGGGGTAAACAGGAAGTCATCGATGAGACGGTGGCCAAACTGCGGGAGCAGTTCGACGGTTTAAAGATTGTGGGCTTCCGTAACGGATATCTCAAGAGCGACGAGGAGCGTCAGGCCCTCATCGACGACGTGGCTCAGAAGCAGCCCGACGTTGTGTTCGTAGCCATGGGGTCTCCTAAGCAGGAACTGCTCATGGAGGAGATGAGTGAGCGGCACAAGGCCGTGTATCAAGGACTTGGCGGCAGTTTCGACGTGTTCACAGGCCATGTGGAGCGCGCTCCGAAATGGTGGGTGGACCATAATCTGGAGTTCGCTTACCGACTGATTAAGGAGCCGAAACGTATCAAACGCCAAATCCATCTGGTGAAATATGCCTGGTGGCTCATGACTGGTAAATTCAAGCGGGAGAAGAAGTGATGCGGCAGGTGGAGTTCACGTTGGAAGCGCGGCCAAGAGGTGTGCATCTGGTCACCGAAGAGGTGTTGTCGCATCTTGGCAACTTGCCCGAGACAGGGCTGGTGCATTTGCTGGTGAAGCACACCAGCTGCGCGTTGGCGCTGAACGAGAACTGGGATCCTGATGTGCGTCACGATATGGCTGTGGTGTTCGATGCGTTGGTGCCCGAGGGCAATCCGCGGTTTGAGCATACCGTCGAGGGCGACGACGACATGCCGGCGCACGCCAAGAGTGTGCTCGCCGGGGTGTCGCTGACGCTTCCTGTCACCCGGGGTCGTCTGAACCTGGGCACATGGCAGGGCGTCTACCTGCTGGAGTTCCGTAATCACGGCGGTCCTCGAAAAGTGGTCGCCACAATTCTCGACTGACGATGAAAGGGCTCGTAGTGAAAAATACCGGCAGTTGGCAGACGGTGCGCACCGACGACGGGCAACTGGTGAACTGCAAAATCAAAGGTAAATTCCGGCTTAAGGGTTTCCGTTGCACTAACCCCGTTGCGGTAGGAGATATTGTCGAAATCGAGCAAAAACCCGACGGCACGGCGTTCGTCTCGGCAATCGCGCCCAGGCGCAACTATATCATCCGCCGCGCGAGCAATCTGTCGAAGGAGTTCCAGATTATTGGGAGCAACCTCGACCAGACGGTGCTCGTGGCCTCGCTCGCCAATCCGGCAACCAACACCACTTTCATCGACCGATTCCTCGCCACGGCCGAGGCCTACAATGTGCCGGCTGTAATCGTTGTCAATAAAATTGACCTTCTCGACGACGACGGGCGGGAATACCTCGACGCCTTGGCTTACCTGTACCGCTCGATAGGGTACAAGGTGATAGCGATGTCGACCGTCACAGGCGAGGGCTTGGAGGAATTGCGGTTGTCGCTTGCCGACAAAATCACCCTGCTGAGCGGCAACTCCGGGGTGGGGAAGAGCTCTATCATCAACCGCCTCATTCCCGAGGCCAACCTGCGCGTAGGTGACGTCTCGCAGGTACACCACACCGGCATGCACACTACCACTTTCAGCGAATTGCTCGACCTCCCCGGCGGAGGCAGCATCATCGACACTCCCGGAGTGAAAGGGTTCGGCACCATCGACTTCGAGCGAAGCGAGGTGGCGCATTATTTCCCGGAGATTTTCGAAATGAGCAAAAACTGCCGTTTCAACAACTGCACCCACACCCACGAGCCAGGGTGCGCCGTGCGCGATGCCGTCGAACAGAGTCTCATCAGTGAGTCGCGCTACACCAGTTACCTCAGCATCATCGACGACGATCCCGACGACAAATACCGCAAACCATTCTGATTAACTGCGCCGGGTGTGGCGGCGGGTTATAGGCTCGCAAATGTGCGCTCAAATCCGGAGGTAAGTGCTCTCGGCCAGCACTTGGCCAGTGTTGGTGTCGACGGCAACGGCGCTCAGGCGGCCGTCCTCAAGGTCTTTTCGCCGGAATTCAATCTCATGGCGTTCGACGGGTTTGTCGCTCAGCAGTGTGGCGACGAATTGGTCCTGCTCAACACGCAGTTCGAAGGCTATGGTGCCCTGTGTGGTGTTGAGCAAGCGAAGGTCCTTGTAGCCGTAAGCCACCGTGGCATCGCTGCCGAGAGGGCAGAAGCGCGTCTGCTCCGTGTACAGGTCGGCGCTGTGGCTGTGACGCTCCAGCACTTTCAGGCCGGCCATCAGCGACAGGTGGTAGATGATGCCGCTGGCCTGGCACAGGCCGCCGCCGCGCTCAATTTGCAACCGTCCAGCCACTATGGAGCGGGAGGCCTGCCACTGGCGAGTGTTGGGGTTGCCGACGGCGCGCCAGAACGAGAACACCTCGCCCGGTGCCACCCGGTAGCGCGCTATGCGTCCTGATGCCTGACGCAGGTTGTATTTCTTTTTTTCCAGCGTCTCGGACGCGGTGAAAGGCTGGGTGACTGAGAATTGTGGCGACACCGCGCTGTCGCCACGGCGCGCGAAGCGCCATGGTCCGAAGGCGTCACGCAGTGCGATAAGGGTGCGCCGTACGAATATTTTCAGCCCTTTAAGTGCCATGTTTCCGGGGCAAAATTATATAAAAAGTAATTCTTAACAAAAAAATAGACCGTTTTCTTTTGTTTGTTCTATGCTTTTTGACTACTTTTGCGAGGCGAAAAGCGTTAATTGACAAATGACAATGAGATTTTCCACCACAATCACTACACTGGCGGCGCTCTTGGTGCTGATGGCTACCACGTTGACCGGCTGCGGAGGCGCTGGCAATGGCGGAGACGACGTGTTGGTGGAGAACGAGATTTATACCGTCACACCCGATAGCGTGATTGAGGGTAAATATGTCGCGACATCGAAGGATGGTAAGTCGTTGATATCGAACTACGGCGGACAAACCCGTCAATGGAAGGCGAAGTTGCCTGAGCGCGACAAATTCGTTTACTCCTCCGACCAGCCTATAGTCGACGCCGTGTACAATATGTCGGTCGAGGCTGTCGACGATTATGTGGCGGCTGGCGCAACGGGCGACAGCCGGCTGCTCAACCACGAACAGTGCTATTACATCGAGCGTGTGCTCGCCATTCTCAATCCTGCCCTGTCGATGAAGATTCTTCGCGGGATGACCGTCGACGGGTGTATCGACGCAGCCAATGAGTCGCCCATGCTCGGAGGGCACCACGTATGGGCCGAAGCCGCATGGCAGGTGTATTTGTCGACCGGCGACAAAAAGTGGCTGAAAGAAGCGCACGACATTCTGGAACGAACTCTGAAGAACGAGGAACTTCTCGAACTCAGCGGCAGCAAGCAGCTGGTGCATGGAAGCGCTCCCATGCTCAGTGTGGCGGCTTATTACCCGCTGTGGATGAACGAGCGCGACCTCTTCGACACTTATTCGCTCGATGAGAACCTGATGGTGTGCCGCGCTTACGCCGTGTTGTACGACATGGGCGAGGAACTGGAGATTATCAACGACTATCGCACTACCAGTGAGCATCTTAAGGATGTTATCAACTCATCGCTTTGGAGCGAGACGAACAGCGGATACAGCCAGTTCTCATATGGCGCTGTGTATCAGGCGAAATCGCCGCGTACCGATAATTTTGGCCAGGCATTGGGCGTGCTTTGGGGTGTGGCCGACGACGACCGCGCCGAGACGCTCATAGAGAGCAGCCCGGTCACTCATTACGGTGTCACGGCCATCTACCCCTGCGTGGTCGACTCGTTCCAGCACCTCGGAACGCTCGCGATGCCATTCCTGCAGTCGTATTGGAACCAGGCGGCGGCGAAAGTGGGCAACACCAACATGCTCCGTCGGGGCCTCGGCACGATGATTCGCGCTCAGGCGCTGGCGGCTTCGTGCAATGTCACCCTCGACGCCACTACGGGCGATATCGACATCGGCGGTAACTACTCCATGGCTAACGCTTGCGGCAATCTGGCGGTGATTTACAAGGTGCTGTTAGGTGTCAATATGCTGCCCGATGGAATAGAGTTTAATCCATGTGTTACAAAAGGTCTTACGGGGTTAAAGTTAATTCGCAACTTTAAGTACCGAAATGCAACGTTCGATATCAGCGTGAGCGGCTGTGGAAACGACTTGAAGTCAATCTCGCTCGACGGAAAAAAACTTGATATTAACTTCATCGATGCCGGTCTCACAGGCCACCATGTCATTGAAATTGTGATGAACGAGGAGGACGCCGACGCCGGAAAAATCACCCTCGCTCTGCCTGGGCGTGCCATACCGAATCCGCCGGAGGTGGAGTGGGATGGTCTGTCGGGACGAATCACCAATTATGTTCCGGAGCAGAAATACAGTCTGCTCATAGGCGAGAAGGAGTCGATAGCAATCAACGACTCGGTGTTTACACTCGAGCGAAAGGAGGACGAAACACTGGTGATGAGCATGGTGGCAACCAATAACTGGGGCGACAGTTTCCGTTCGTTGCCTCATTACTATGAACCCAAGGCATACACTTTCGATGAGGCTAACTCCGTGTGGAACGAGCCCGACAGCGTCACTTATCAAATAACCGTGGATGTGCCTAAGGCCGGGGCGTATCTGATGTGGGTGAATTATTCGTTGGTCGAGAAGGCCGCTGCGAGGCTGGTGAACGTCAACACCCACCTGCAGGGAATGGTGGTATTGCCGCGACGCGACAAAAAACTCGTTATCTTCGACACCGACGATGATACCGATCAACTGAAGGGGCTTAAGAGCAACGTCGTGAGAGTGATGTTGCTCGAGGGGAAGAACACCATAACGTTCACGGCTCCGGCTGGTAATATCCTGCTGCCTCACTACCGAAGGCCGTTCAAACTGTCAAGCATCCGACTCGTAAGATTGTAGCAAAATAGAAAAAGCCGGCAATCTGCCGGCTTTTTTGAGCCTCTTGTCGGATTCGAACCAACGACCCCGAGATTACAAATCACGTGCTCTGGCCAACTGAGCTAAAGAGGCAAGTGGGCAAGCGGGCTACATCGCGCCGCTACAACCTGTTACCCTTGCTTCGGTCAAGACCTGGGGGAGTGGCAGGGAGCTGGCCGTGTAGGACTTACCCGGCTGCAAAGATACGACCTTTTTTTGAACCACCAAAATTTTTCGCAAAAAAAACGCTTTAACCGCAAATATTGCGAATTAAAGCGAAATGGACAATTACACATATTTGATTAGTGATCAGCGCGTTGTGCAAAATACGTTAAAATTGCCGATAGAGGCTTGTTCGTTGAATTAGTGTCCTAAAGCCTGCGCGATAAGGCGCTCGACATCGGCGATAGTGCCGGCTGGTTCGTCGTCGGTTTCGGCATGGCGGCGTGCCGGTGGGGTGAGCCGCAGCGCGTCGGCGTTGAAGCGCGCTCCGAACGACAGGTTGAAGCCCTCGTCGAGCAGCATACGCGCCACGCGCGGCCCCTGGCGCATGCCGTGTACAATCCACTGCCCAGGCAGGCGTTCGCGCCAGCGGCGGTGGATGGCGATGATTTCCTGCGTGGCTCGCACGGCATGAATAATAACCGGAAGTTGTCGTGTTTCGGCAATCAACAGCTGGCGTTCAAGCACTTGCTGCTGGTAATCCATGTCGCCGCCGCGTAGACGGTCCAGACCCACCTCGCCCAAGGCCATTGTCTGCGGGTGGGCCAACGCCTGCGGGAGCAGTGCCAGCGCACGTTCCACGCGCTCCTTGTCGGCGGTGCTCCAGGGGTGTATCCCCACAGAGTAGAAACGCCCCGTCCGAGGCGCGAATACGTCGGGCTCGACGGCAATCAGTGCGTCGGCCGTGGCGTCAAGGTCATGGGTGTGAATGTCGCGGAAGGTCATGGCACGGGATCATAGCCGCTGCCGCCCCAGGGATGGCAACGGGCGATGCGTTTGACGGCCAGCCAAAGGCCCTTGAGGGGGCCGTGTTTGCGTATGGCTTCCACGGCGTACTGGCTGCATGTGGGTGTGAAGCGGCACATGGGCGGCGTGAGCGGCGAGATGCACCGTTGGTAGAAGCGTATCGGCGCTATTAGCAGCCACTTGCAGCCGGTGTTGATATAGTGCAGAACCTTTTTCATTGATGGCATGCTTGCGTGGCGATGCGTTTCAGCAGTTCGCACATCTTCGCCTCAATCACGGCGTAAGGTTTGATTTTCTCCGAGAGGTAGATAAACGCCACGTCGACATGGCGGCCGGCGGCCTCGAGGGCCGGGTTCAGCAGCGTGCGGTTGAGGCGGTAGGCCTCGCGTATGCGGCGGCGCAGCAACACACGGTCGACAGCGTGGTGGTGCCGCTTCTTCGGCACTGAGATCATGAACCTCGTGGGTTCGTTACCGGCACTGACGGTGTACACGGCGCGCAACGGATAAGCCGTCGCGCCTCGTCCCTCGTGCGAGAACACGCGTTCGATCTCGCGCGTCGAGCACAGTTTCTCCGATTTGTATAGCCGGTTGCCGGTCATTGTCTCTTATTGGTTATCAAGGAAATAGCGGTATAGCGGAGCAAGCATCATCGCCTGGTGGAACTCGCCGCTCCTCATGAGCGAGAGCAGTTCGTCGCGTGTGAGCAGTTCGACGGCGATGTCCTCGGTGCGGTCGAGGCGCTGGTCGCCCTGACGAGTGACTCCTGTGGCCAGAAAGCAGTGGGTGAGGTTGTTGCACGACCCGGGATTCTGTCCGATGGCCATTACCTCGCGCCAATCACCGCCGCCGTAGCCTGTTTCCTCGCGCAGCTCACGTTGTGCGGCTTCGAGAGGAGTCTCGCCTTGCTCTATCACTCCGGCGCACAGCTCGGTCTCAATCACATCGAGCGCGTAGCGGTACTGCCGCACCATCACGAACCGTTCGTCGGGCGTGATGGCGATGACGTTCACCCAGTCGGGGTATTCCAGCACATAGTATTCGTCGTTGGTCACGCCGGTCGACGGGTTGTACACGGTGTCACGCCGCGCCGTGAGCCACGGACGGCGTATCAGATATTGGCTGTCGAGCCGCTGCCAGCGCGATATATCTCTCTTTGCCATCGACTTATATAGTGACAACGGCGGAAAGCGAGCGTGGGCCCGCTCCGCCGTTGTTTGTTCTATATCAACTCGTGGACGTTATCAGAACTTGTAGGTCGCTCCGATGCCCAGCACGGCCTGGTCGATGTCGGCAACGATGGAGTAACGCACCTCGGCGCCTACCGACCATTCGGGCGTGATGTGGAACTCACAACCGCCGCCAAGGTTGGCACCGAACTTGGTTGTCATGTTGCCATGTGCTCCGGCGCT
>JBGUHM010000069.1:0-6544 GCA_045112115.1 Sodaliphilus sp.
GAGCGTGAACGGGAACTGGATAAGCGTCAGGAGGCTGTCAACGAAAAACTCAACGACGATTGACCAAACTTGCGTCAAAGCAAAGTGAACCCCAACAACGAGACGTTGCTGGGGTTCACGTCATTCTTGTCCCCCCCTTCATTATAGCGTCCTATGGCGTCCAGCTGTGTTCACCCAAATTTTTCAGCCGACGGCAAGCTAAACCATGATCAGGGTGTGGAGTACGTTGGTTATGATGGCGGCGAGTTGACGCTTGTCACTCGCGATCCGACCGTCACTTCGTCCAACGGCACACTTTCGAATAAGTACGTTGCCGTGATTCAGACCCTCTACGACCCTGTTACGATGGAGGTGAACACCTACGGAAGCGATATGAAGAGTTTGACGAATGCTCGTGTCAAAGCTGAGGCATCCAATCGTATACGCACCAATCCCTTCAACGCCCAGATTGGGGCTGAAATGATATCGTCGATGGGCTATGCCGTCGATGTGAAAATCACCCCTGTGCTCAACACCGATATCGACAACGTGTATTATTACCGCGTGTGGCGCCAGAACGGTACATACACCTACCTTGAGGCCGAGACGCTGCTCAACGAGCAGGAGGAACTGTCCGGCACGAACTTCAACGGCTACGATTACGGCACGAACTACGCTCCGATCAAGCAGTACTTTCCCGGCAATACAGCCATCTCGTTTCACGACCTGTATGTTGACAAGGCGCTGGTCGATGTGTCTGGCTCTAAGCAGAAGGACACATATTATATTATCCGCATGTACGCCAAACAGCGTGAGGGCGGACTGTCGTCGGCACCGACGCGTCTGCGTTCCGACGACGAGCCGCGCGACATCCTCATCTACGACTATCCGCTGTCGGTGCGTTATACCTTTGCTGGCACTACTGTCGGAATCGACGAGATAGAGGGCGACAACGAAGTCCAGTCGATTACATATTATAATATGATGGGAGTGTCCAGTTCTCGTCCGTTCACTGGCATGAACATCGTTGTGACTCGCTATCGCAGCGGACGTATCGCAACGGAGAAGACGATTGTCAAGTAGTGTGCTTCGCTTGAGATAACTGTAAGAAGATAAATAGGCCGGCGACTTGTTGATTCAAGTCGCCGGCTACATCTATAAAATCAAAAGTATGAGTTATATTACATAGTGAGGACTATGTCGTGTTCTACAGCGAGGCGTCGCATGTTCAGAATAGCGTAACGCATGCGTCCGAGAGCGGTGTTGATGCTCACGTTTGTGGCATCGGCGATTTCCTTGAAGCTCATGTTCTTGTAGTATCTCATGAGGAGTACGTCACGTTGGCTTTCGGGTAGCGCCTTTATCAAGCGTCTCACATCTTGGTGGATCTGCTTGGTGATCATATCGTCCTCGATGGTGAGTTCGCTGAGTTCCTTTCTGTTGAGAATATCCACCTCACCGCAGTCGGTCGACTGAACGTTCTCGCTTTTTTCCTGCCGGAAATAGTCTATAATCAGGTTGTGTGCTATTCTCATAATCCAGGCGGCGAAATGTCCGTTTTCGACATATCGTCCCTGCTTAATTGTCATGATGGCTTTGACAAAAGTCTCCTGGAAGATGTCGTCGGCGAGTTCGTCGTCTTTGACTTGATGGTTGATATAATTGAACACTTTCAATTTATGGCGTTCAATTATCGTGTCGAAGGCTTCGTTGTTACCCTCGACAAAACGAACTATCAACTTGTCGTCGGTTTCGTTGTCAAACTTTCTCATTACTATGTATTTATGTGTTTACAATAAGTAATGTTCAGTCGATAGGCAGAAGAGTTTTTTGCGTTAATAATTCGGTTGTTTTATCACATTTTTTGTGGAAATGTCTTGCAAAATTAGACTAATTTTCTATACTGTGCAAGTTTTTTTGAATTTTTTTTCGAAAAACTTTTGTGATTCACTGTTTTTTTGTACCTTTGTGGTGTTAAATTTAAACCAGAAACAAATGGAAGACAAAGGGAATTTTGTGATTGTACTGGGCCGTCAGTTTGGCTGTGGAGCTCGAGTTATTGGGAAGAAAGTTGCCGCTCGTTTCGGCATACCGTATTACGACAAGGAGTTGCTACACGAGGCGGCCAAGTCGAGCGGTGTTAACGCCGAGGTGTTTGAGGCCAGTGACGAGCGCAGCCCGACAATGATGAGTTCGCTGTGGTCGTTCAACATCGGTTTCGGGGCGGCATCCTATTTCATGGGAACAAACACGATGTCGAACACTGACGATATTTATAAAGCCCAGAGCGAGGTGATGAAGTGTCTGGCCGAACAGGGACCTTGTCTGATTGTAGGTCGGACGGCGGACTATATCCTCCGCGGCCACACCAATGTGATCAGCATATTCCTACATGCGAGCCTTGACGACCGCATCAACCGTATTATCGACCGCGGCGACTGCGAGAGCGAGAACGATGCCCGCGACATGGCGCTGAAGAATAATAAACTCCGAGCAAGCTATTACAGTTTCTATACCGATTCGGAGTGGGGCGATGCTGCGACTTACGATCTCACGGTTAACGTTTCGACTTTGGGGGTTGAAGGCTGTGTCGACTTGATTGAGGAATATGTGAAGATGCGGCTCGGTAAGAAGAAATGACACCTCAGGAGCTTGAAATTCATCCATTCGGAAAACAAGGGCCTCTCGAACTGTCGCTGATGCCCGACCGCCTGCGTGCCGGCTTTCCCAGTCCGGCACAGAATATCCTGCCCGACACCATCGACCTGACAGAAGAACTTGTTCGAGACCCGTCGAACACGTTCTGCGCGCGTGTCATAGGCGACTCGATGTCGGGGGACGGAATCGAACAGGGAGACCTGCTCATCATCGACCGTAGTCTTGAACCCCACGACGGCTGCATCGCCGTTTGCAGCATTGACGGTGATTTTACCGTGAAGCGACTAAAGATTGAGCCAGACGGCATCTACCTTAAACCTTCAAACAGTCGCTATCGTCCCATTAAAGTCTCGACCATTCAAGACTTTACTATTTGGGGCATTGTTTCGCATGTGATACACCGCACATAATAATCGTTAGATTGTTAAGCGTACCTATTTCGTTATGGTGCGCTAAATTCGGATTAACATTTTTTATGATGAAGAATTAGGTATTGTTAACAAATACCATTAATTTTGCATGCTCGAAAAGTCGTGAATATTATGAACAAAGAGTTGAAGAAACACAGACTGGGCTTGGCCCTAAGCGGGGGAGGAGTGCGTGGTTTCGCACATATCGGTGCGTTACGAGCATTGGAAGATTGCGGGGTGAAGCCCGATATCATGTCGGGCGTGAGCGCCGGAAGCATAGTGGCTGTTTGCTACGCATCAGGTATGAGCAGCGACGATATTTTCGATGCATTCACCGGAATAGACCTAAAGAGTTTTCTGCAATTCGACCTATCGAGGAGCGGATTTCTGCGTTTAGACCGTCTGCGCGAGTTCATCGCAAACTTGCTTCCGGTAAAGAATATAGAAGACTTGGCGATACCTATTATCATTGGAACCACAGACATCGACAATCAGTGTGAGAAGCCGTTTGATTCGGGAGAAATAGCCCCACGTGTGGCTGCGTCGTGCAGTCTACCCATACTTTTCACGCCCATCGAAATCGATGGCGTACACTGTGTTGACGGCGGAGTGCTGCATAATCTGCCGTCATATTATCTGCGCGACCGTTGTGAAAAGCTCATTGGAATAAACGTGAGTCCGAGCAAACTTGGCGAATTGAAACTCAATTTCCGTGCAATGGCATACCGCACCTATAAAATAATGACCCAGCGCAATGTTGAGGCCGACAAGCAGTTGTGCGACTTGCTCATCGATATTAAAGCCATCCAGCATTACGGCACGTTTGAGGTGGCGTACGCCAAGCGCATCGCCCAAGTGGCGTATTTCGAGACAATGAAAGTACTCCAGAACTCCACAATATAATTCACTATGTACAAAGAGGAAAAGACCATCATCTATCAGATTTTGCCACGATTGTTCGCCAACACCCAGCGCGCCAATGTGCATAACGGCACTCTCGAGCAGAACGGTGTAGGCAAAATGAACTCGATCAACAGCAACGTACTCAAGTCGATAACCGCCATGGGAGTGACGCATGTGTGGTATACCGGCATCATTGAGCATGCCAACAAGACCGACTACCACGAATACGGCATATCGCGTTGCAATCCTCACGTGGTGAAAGGCAATGCCGGCTCGCCGTATGCTATCATCGATTACTACGACGTGGATCCGGACATCGCCGTCGATGTACCGGGGCGTATGCGGGAGTTTGAGGAACTGGTCGCTCGAACACATCAGGCTGGTCTTAAAGTGATTATCGATTTTGTTCCGAATCACGTAGCGCGCGAGTACCATAGCGATAACTCACCCGAGGGCGTGGTCGACCTCGGCGCTGCCGATGACACTACAAAAGCATTTGCCCGCGACAATAACTTCTATTATTTCCCTGGAGAACGCTTTGACCCATATTTTGATACCGGCATGGGAACCGACAGCCTGTACTTCGAGATGCCTGCACGAGCAACCGGAAACGACTGCTTCACCTCGCGTCCGGGAGTGAACGACTGGTATGAGACCGTCAAACTTAACTACGGTGTGGACTACATGGGAGGCACAGGTAATCATTTCGATCCAATTCCCGATACATGGAAAAAGATGCTCGAAATAATGAAGTTCTGGGTGTCGAAGCGAGTTGACGGTTTCCGTTGCGACATGGCCCACATGGTTCCTATTGAGTTCTGGCATTGGGCTATTCCGCAGATTCGACTCATGCGTACCGGCTTTGTGTTTATCGCCGAGTTGTATGACCCTAACCTGTATCGTCCGTTTTTGGAATATGCCGGTTTCGACTATCTATATGATAAGGTTGGTCTTTACGATACCCTCTTTGGCGTTGTGAAAGGTTTCCGCGCCGCCAGCGACATCACTTATTGCTGGCAGTCGCTCGAGGGCATCGCCGACCGTATGCTCAACTTTATGGAGAACCACGACGAGGTGCGACTGGCATCCGACCAGTTTGCTGGTTCGGGCCTTGCTGGATTGCCTGCTGTAGTGGTGAGTGCCACGTTGAACAAGTCACCGTTTATGCTGTATTTCGGTCAGGAGATAGGCGAGCGCGGCGCCGACTCAGAGGGCTACAGCGGCTACGACGGGCGCACCACAATCTTCGATTACTGGAGTGTTGACAGCCTACGGCGTTTTTACAATCAGGGCCGTTGCAACAACACCAACCTCAATGTCGAAGAGCGCTATCTTCGCAAGTTCTACCGTCATTTGCTTCACATTGCCAACAGTGAGCGGGCTGTGGCATGGGGGAGCATGTATGATTTGATGTATCTCAACATGGATCGTCTTAATCCCCACCGTCATTACGTCTATCTGCGGCATTACAATAACGAGATAATACTTGTAGCAGTCAATTTCGACAATAATATAGCTAGCCTCGATATCAATATACCCTGCGAGGTACTCGACTTCATGGGCATAGCCCCCGGCACTTATCAGGCAAAAGAACTGCTTCACGGCAATGACAAGCGTGATGTAGCAGTGGACGGAACATCACCGTTCCACGTCGAAATTGCCCCCACCGATGCGGTGATGTGGAAATGGCGCGGCAAACGAGCCAAAAAATAATCTCAAAAAAACAACCAAGAAAATACGTTCTTTTGTCGAAATTGATTAACTTTGCAGAGTCATAAACTGTAAACGTCTACTAAAAAATTAACTCACAATGAGTAACGTACCATTCAAAATCTTTTCCGGCACAAATTCGCGCTATCTTGCCGAATCGATAGCCGACAAACTGGGTATTGAACTTGGAAAAATGAACATCACGCGTTTTGCCGACGGTGAGTTTGAGGTGTCATTCGAGGAGTCGGTCCGTGGCGACGAAGTTTATCTTGTTCAGTCCACGTTCCCCACAACCGACAATCTTATGGAACTTTTGCTGATGATTGACGCCGCTAAACGCGCATCGGCCAAATCGGTGACTGCTGTGATTCCATATTACGGTTGGGCGCGTCAGGATCGTAAGGACAAGCCTCGTGTGTCGATTGCCGCTAAACTTGTGGCCGACATGCTTCAAGCCGCAGGAGTCGACAGTTTGATTACGATGGACCTTCACGCCGACCAGATTCAGGGATTCTTTAACATTCCGGTGAACCACCTCTATGCATCGTCGGTGTTTATTCCGTACATCAAGAAGCTGAGGTTGAAAGACTTGGTGATTGCTTCACCCGATGTGGGTGGCGCCAAGCGAGCCAACGGTTACGCCAAGTATTTCAAGGCTCCGATGGTACTCTGTCACAAGCAACGTGCTCGCGCCAATGTGGTTGAGAGGATGACAATCATAGGTGAAGTTCAGGATAAGAACGTGGTTATTATTGACGATATGATTGATACCGCCGGCACCATCTGCGCCGCGGCCAATCTGATGAAGGAAAACGGAGCGCGCTCGGTTCGTGCTGTTGCATCTCATGCTATCATGAGCGACCCCGCGAGTGAGCGCATCAACG